>JAYVUJ010000188.1:0-8419 GCA_043788035.1 Ferruginibacter sp.
ATTATCAATTTTAGTACTTATGGTTGCCAGCGTGTATAGGGTGGCAATACTGCTAATTATTAAAATTATCCCGAATAAATTTAATGGTAGCCAACTACAAAATAATAATAACAATCCAAATATGCTTAATATAACTGGTAGTATAAATATGGACCAATGCTTTTTACTTAAAGGCTTATAGTTGTTGGGTACAGCTATCATTTTGTAGGTTTATTTAAAGGTTAAAAGTTGCTTCGTATTATTGGTAATCCGGTTTTTAAAAGATAAAAAAGAGGGTGGAATAAAAATCCCTCCCCGTGTAATTCCAATATCCTATAAAAAACCATCATTAAGACGGTTTTTTTTGCAAAAGGGTTGCATAAGAAAAAAATAAAGTTTTAAATTGTTATTTGCTTTTGAACAGAAGTTTATAATAACGAGTTTTAAAAGTATTAACTAACCTAAGTAGGTAATCAAAATACACTATGCCAACTTTACGGCGGTGGCTTACTGAATATGGAGATAGCCATCAAAACCATACAAATAAAACAATCCATTGTATTTGCGTACCGGCAATCTTTTTTGCTATTAAAGGGTTGTTTTATAGCATTAAGCTGCCTTTTTATTTTGCAAGCCACCATATAAACCTTGCTATGGTGGTGCTGTTATTTAAGACTGTATACTACTTTATTTTAAGTAAAACCTTATTGTTCGGGATGTTCTTATTCAACAGCTTATGCTTGTTAATTTGCCACCTTATTGAGATGCGTTTTTTTATGCCGTTATGGGCTTTTTCAAAAGTAATATTTATCCCTGCCTGGGCAGGGCAATTTTACGGGCACAAAATGGGAGGCAAGAAACCATCTTTTTTAAAAGATATCCTGTTTTTACTCATTTGCCCAGCTTGGCTAATGAGTTTTATTTATGAAAGGCTGGTCATAAAATTATGAGCTTACAAGCCAAAGAGGCCGGCGTTCAATAATTGCAAAGTCTGCTCTTTAAAATTTTTGGGGATAAGTATAGAAATATTATGGCTGCTACCGCCATAACTTACCATACGGATGGGAATATCCTTAAGGGCTGTAAAGAGTTGCTGCATCACATCTTTGGTTTCAGTAATCTCATTTCCAACAATTGCAACGATGGTTTGGTTAGCATCTATTTCAACACTGCCAAACGGCTCCAATTCCTGTATGATGGCTTGCAAGTTGCTATCATTATCAATGGTTAGCGATACGCCAACTTCTGATGTTGTTATCATGTCTATCGAGGTACGGTGCTTTTCAAATACTTCAAATATTTTTCTTAAAAAACCATAAGCAAGCAACATACGGCTGCTTTTTATTTTAATAGCTGTAATGCCATCCTTTGCTGCCACTGCTTTTACACCTACGCTGCCTGCTAGTTCTGTTATTAAGGTACCCCTTGCTTCTGGGTGCATAGTGTTTAATAATTTAACTGGCACTTTATAAAATTGCGCCGGCCAAATACTTGCAGGGTGCAAAATTTTTGCGCCAAAATATGCCAGTTCCGCAGCTTCTTCAAAACTAAGTTGTTCAATAGCTACTGTATTCGTTACAACTCTTGGGTCATTGTTATGCATGCCGTCAATATCTGTCCAAATTTCGCAGACAGACGCATTTACAGCCGCGGCAATTAGCGAGGCACTGTAATCGCTGCCGCCTCTTTTTAAATTGTCTACTTCACCTTTTGAGTTACGGCTAATAAAGCCTTGAGTGATGAAGATGGTCTTCTCTTTATGCTTTTGTAATATCTGCGCCAGCTTAACTTTAATACTTCCTATTTGCGGTTCATCGTAATTATCAATGGTCATAAAATCTAATGCAGGTATTAAAGCATGTTCGATACCTTTTTCCGTTAGGTAAACAGAAAATAATTTAGTGCTTAACAATTCGCCCTGCGCCAAAATATCTTTATTTAAAGCTTCGCTGAAAGATATTTTTAAGATGATATGTAGAAATTCAAAATGTTCTGTAGCGATATATTTCGCAGCTTCAATAGCCGCAGCAGTGCTTACTAATTGCGTTATAAAATTTTGATAATGCAATTCCAAAGCTTCTATTTGTTGCCTGGCGGTGTTTCTATCAGCGTTTGCAAGAGAGTTACTAATTTCTACCAAAGAGTTTGTGGTGCCGCTTAAAGCAGACAACACTACAATTTTAGGTTCCGCATCTTTGATAATCAGTTTCGCTACTTCATGCATCCTTTCCGGTTTGCCTACACTGGTACCACCAAACTTCATTATTTTCATTACGCAAGTATTTTAATTGGAGTGCAAATATAATTAGAGGAAAATTATAAGGGTAAACTTTCCTTGAATAAGCTTAAAGTACATTATCTATGCTAGAATATTACCTTAAATTTTACTGCCAGTTCCTTAAGGTCAGTTACTACTGATGCTATTATAGGTATGCCATTATTCATCCTTTCTATTTCTATAGCTGCTTCTGGTTCTCCGGGTATTACCACTTTTGTTTCACCTTCCACTGTTTTTGCATTTTTAAAACGTTGTATCCAATTATCCATGTGTACTTTAAAATCTGCCGCAGGCCTAAAAGCATCAATCCGCATTACACCAAAAAAATGACCGATCCCTTCACCGGGCATATTTTGGGGCATAGGCACATAAGCCGGAAATGGAGGAACCCACGGACCATAATTAGCACCGCTTAAAATAGCTGAAAAAATATCTACAATACTACCAAGCATATATCCTTTATGGCTCCCATGTTCTTTATCGCCGCCCAGGGGTAATAAAGCGCCACCATTTTTAACTTCTGCAGCACTAGTGCTTGGCTCACCGGTGCTTGTCTGCACCCATCCGGTTGGTATACCTAAATTTTTGCGTTGGAGTATTTCTAATTTACCGTTGGCAGCAGTGGTGGTAGCAAAATCTGCAACAAACGGCGCTTCATTACCGGCTGGTATGGCCACGGCTATCGGGTTGGTCCCTAGTAATCTTTCTATAGAAAAAGTGGGTGCTACAAGTGGTGACGCATTAGTCATAGCAATGCCTATCATATCATGCTCTAAAGCCATCATTGCGTGTATGCCAGCTATGCCAAAGTGGTTGCTATTTTTTACGCTAACCCACCCGGTACCTACATTTTTTGCTTTGTCGATTGCTATCTGCATAGCTGCCGGTGCCACTATTAAACCTAGGCCTTTATCGCCATTAACCGTAGCTGTAGAAGGGGTTTGGTGCACTATAGAAATTGTAGGGTTAGCATTTACCCGCTTAACTTCCCACAGCCTTACATAACCAGATAAACGTGCAATACCGTGGCTATCTACCCCACGCAAATCGGCTGATAACAGCACTTTTGCAGCCGTTGCGGCATTAACCTCAGTACAACCAATGTGTAAAAAAATATTTTTTACAAACAAAAAAAGTTGCTGGTATGAATAGATAAATGCCATGTGATTAATGGGTAATTGTTTAATGGATAATTGATAATTGATAATGAAGACAGGTTGGTACTACTATTAGTTTACTCTCTTTTATTAATTATATTTACTTATAGAAACTTTTGAAATATAAATATTTTATGCTGATGGCTATAAATAATTATCAGGTAAGATGGTGATTGTTTAATGCGGTCTTTATTAAAATTGCAAATGCCTTACCGTAAGCCCATTATTAATTAATTGTTTTAAAGAATCTATACCAATTTTTAAATGGCGTTCTACAAATTCTGATGTTACTTTTTTATCGCTGGCTTCTGTTTTTACGCCATCAGGCACCATGGGGCTATCGCTTATAAGCAATAAGGCACCGGTGGAAATTTTATTGTAAAAACCTACTGTAAAAATAGTAGCCGTTTCCATGTCGATAGCATAAGCCCTTACTTTTTGCAGGTATTCTTTAAAAACATCATCATGCTCCCACACACGCCTGTTGGTTGTGTACACAGTACCCGTCCAGTAGTCGCAGGCATGGTCACGTATGGTGGTAGAGATAGCTTTTTGCAGCATAAAAGCTGGTAAAGCTGGTACTTCTGGCGGAAAATAATCGTTGCTGGTACCTTCGCCCCTTAAAGCTGCAATTGGTAAAATAAGGTCGCCTATTTTATTGCGCTTTTTTAAGCCGCCGCATTTGCCTAAAAACAAAACTGCTTTTGGCTTTATTGCAGTAAGTAAATCCATAACAGTAGCCGCACCCGGACTGCCCATACCAAAATTTATAATGCTAATATTATCGGCCGTTGCGCATTGCATTGGCCTATCTAAACCAACAATTTTTACATTATTCCATTCGGCAAACATCCCTACATAATTACCAAAATTTGTTAGCAAGATGTATTCTCCAAAATTTTCCAATGCTTCGCCTGTGTAACGAGGCAACCAATTTTCTACTATATCTGCTTTTGTTTTCATTTATTTAATTTATTCGTTTATTTGCCATTGATAAAAATACAAATATTTTTTTAACGTATGATAAAGATAGCATACCCCGCATATGTACCTAAGGTAAAAATAGAACTTGACAAAGAATTCATATTTGATGAAGTGCGCAAACAATGGGTACTGCTTACACCGGAAGAATGGGTAAGGCAGAACTTTTTACAATATTTAATACAAGTAAAAAAGTATCCCGCTTCGCTGATAGCAGTAGAAAAAGAGATTTTTTTAAATGACCTGAAAAAGCGTTTTGATATTGTTGTGTACGATAAAAATACCAGGCCATGGATGCTGATTGAATGCAAAGAAATGAATGTTGTGCTGAATAAATCTGTACTAAACCAGGTTTTGAGATATAATATAAATTTGCAGGTGCCCTATCTTGTATTAACCAATGGCAGCTATTGTTACGCCTTTATAAACATGCAACAACAATTGCAGGAAATTAATAGACTGCCAGATTTTTTAGCCTCCTAATATACTTATGCGAAGTTGTCAAAATGTAATAGTATAGCTTAAAATTTTAATTAGCTGCAGAAGCACAAGCAGTTGTTTACATTGCCTTTTATAAGGGACGCCCGTAACTGTTTAGCTGTTTTACCCCTGCCATCATGGCTCCAGCCTGGTGGCAGCAGCAGTAAATATTTCAGCTTAATTTATTAAAGAAGTTTTTTTGTTGAAGCCGTACCCGATACTTTGCAACTGATGAAAAATTATTTTACCGGATGGTGCGGATTATCCATTAGTTTGTGAAGTCCGTACATTATGGTTTCTGTTGGGATTTCTTCTTGAAACGCACCAAAGGATTTATCCCAGATAATTAGGAACATGCCCATATTTTTTATCTAAATAAAAAATATGGCTTGCATGATGTAACCGTTGGCTTGAGCTTACAAACAATATTTCGAATCAGGCAGGCGTTTTTTTATGCCTTGGGTATGCCCTAAAATGCCAAATATCTGCGTAAGCGAATACATAAAAACAATATGCTCTGGCTTAAAACCCAGTAGTGCTAAAGGTATAAAATAAATAAACCGGTATAATGGCTAAAATACACTGGAACGAAAACCAGCGTTAAGGATAAACTCTTTGAAAGAATGAGGGATTATATGCACTGCACAAAATAAGCGGCAATAATGATCAACCGTATGTTCAATATAAAAAACAAAATCTTCACTAATAAATAGTAACAGCCAATATACTACTTGATAATCCTGAAAGTTAAATAGCTTAAAATTATAAAACCCTTGCAGTGTTATAAAAACATATACTGCCCTAAATAAAAGATTGATGGTTCCATTTATAAAAGAGAGGTAAGTATTAATTATCTTGCCTTTTAGCGTATAGAATTTGTTAGCACGTTAATGGCTCAATAAAATTACAGCACTAATTACTGCAATATTTAATGGTGCAGTAATTGCTACCAGCATTGTTTCGTTAAACTCAAAAGGCATGTGTTTACATTTATAATACAAATGACGGATGCAGCCTGGTTATAGTCACATCCGTCATTTACTATTTTGTTGGCAATTAATTTAAACAACCATTATTTCTTTTTCTTTGGCTTCCAGGTGTTTATCTACAAGGGCAATAAAACGGTTGGTCTGGTCCTGCACTTCTGCTTCAGCATCCTTTGCAGCATCTTCGCTAAGCCCATCCTTTTGTAATTTTTTAATTTGCTCTATGGCATCCCGGCGAATATTTCGGATAGAAACTTTACCGTTTTCGCCCTCACTATAACATCTTTTCACCAATTCCTTTCGTCTTTCTTCTGTTAAAGGCGGTAAAAATAAGCGGATATAGTTACCATCATTTTGTGGGTTAATACCAATATTGCTTGCGATGATAGCCCTTTCGATTGGTTGCAACATATTTTTTTCCCAGGGCTGTACCGATATTGTACGGGCATCAAGTACCGTAATATTAGCAATTTGTGCTAGAGGTGTTGGTGAACCGTAATAATCGGCGACAATACCATCCAACATATTAGGGTTTGCTTTACCTGCACGTATCCTTATCAGTTCTGTTTCCAGGTGGCTGATTGCTTTTTGCATAGTAGCTTCCATATCCATTTTAATCAATTCTAATTCTTCAGACATATAATAGAAAATTAAGTGGATACAAAACTAAAGAAAAGAATAATAGTCACATAAATAAATGATGGGCAGGTTGATACAGATTTTTTAGTTACGAAAATTAGCTTGCTTCTACCGGTTTTGGGATGATAGACAATATTTTGTGGGATTTTATAATTAAACTTTTAGGCTGAAGCTCTGGCGCTGAGGTTAATTTAACTTTAGGTCGGCTATAATAAACAAAAGATATTAATGAACATGATGCAATTAACATACTAAATACCACTACTGTAGTACCATAACTGCGCAAGAAGAAGGCCATCAAAATAAGCCCGATATTACAGGCAACACAAAGCAATGTAATTTTTTTGTGGCTATACCCTTTTTCAAGTAAAAAGTGGTGAATGTGTGTCCTATCTGGACTAAATGGCGACCGCCTGCTTAATATGCGGAAAGCAAAAACACGTAAAGTATCAAACAAAGGAACAATAAGAATTGCAAAACCTATTGCAGGAGCAGCTTCTAGAGGAAATTTACCTATTGGGGAGCCCGCTATGTTAATAAATTTTACTACTAGGATAGAATTAACAAGCCCTATTAATAAAGAACCAGTATCTCCCATAAATATTTTTGCTGGAGAAAAATTATAAATAAGAAATCCGATAAGGCTACCAGCGAGCGATAAAGCCATAACGCCATATAAAAGCTGATCAGCATAGAAGAAATAAAGCCCAAAAACAAGTGAAGTTAATAACCCAAGGCTGCCAGCAAGCCCATCAATACCATCTATTAGATTAAAAGAATTTATTATTACTATAATGGTAAAAAACGTAAGTATTATACTCGCAGTGTAAGGTATTGTAGTTATACCTAAAAAACCGTGCATGTTTGAAAGCTGCACACCCCCAAATTTTATAATAATGCCTGCGGCTACTAATTGCCCAATAAACTTTTTTGCAGCTGACAATATTAAAATGTCATCCTTAATCCCTAAAAAGAAAATTACGATGGCAGCAGCAGCAAAATATTGAAGTTCATTACTACCAACCGGTGCGCCAATTAAGGTTGCCAGTATAAAACCGCCAAATATCCCTAAACCACCAAGCGTGGGTATTACAACTTTATGTACCTTTCGCTCATCGGGCTCGTCAAATAATTTTTTGCGCCTAGCAACCTGAATAATTATCGGGATGGCAAAAAATGTGATAAGAAAGGCTAAAGTGCCACTTAACAATATGTTATCCATGTAATAGGGGTAAATGGGAATGATTAAAAAAATATTTCATAAAAGACAATCAAATATTATCCAAAATCGAGCCATATTTTAACAAAGATAAGCCTCCTTAATCAAAAAAATATAGTTGTTTTTATGTTAACGAAACGTTTTGACAGCATTTAAAAGTAAACGTGTAATTCCGAAAATTATTATGGTTTAATCATTGAAATATATTTTAGTGCTTGGGATGTTATACTGCGAAAATCTTACAATTAAAGAAAAATTTACTAAAGCTTATTGGCTACCTTAACTCAGTTACTTGCCCGGCCGCCTTACGAGCAGGAAACCAGGAAGCCAAAAAAGCAATCACTATTGCGGTAAAAGCAACCAGCAAAAAATCAGTCAATTGCAATTTTACAGGAAAGTAATCTATAAGGAAGGAGCCTCCTTGTAATTTTATTATTTTAAATTTTAGTTGAAGGAAACAGATTAGCAATGAAAGCAAAATGCCGGCAACAGCACCGATACTTGCTAGTAACAACCCTTCACTTAAAAAAATGTTAAGTATCATTGTTTTATCTGCACCCATGCTTTGCAATACGCTTATATCTTTTTGCTTTTCGAGTACCAGCATTGTAAGGGCACTTACCATATTAAATGCAGCTATAAAAAGTATTAAGGTAAGCACGGCATAAATAAACCATTTTTCAAACTTCATAGTACTGTA
>JAYVUJ010000189.1:0-4767 GCA_043788035.1 Ferruginibacter sp.
GAAGGCGCAAATTTGCTGCACCATATTTTCACAAAATAAATTAGGCTATCACTTGAGCAGGGTTTGCAGTTACTAGCATATTGCACAATTTAAAAAGGCATCTTGCACCTACGTTTTCATCCCACTCGTCGTGGCTTACACCTACCTCATTTATATCGAAGCCAACCAGTTTACGCCCGCTTTGTAATAGCAGTTTAAAAATATAAAAAACCTGTTCTGTTTCAAAGCCTCCTTGTACAGGCGTGCCTGTATGCGGGCACAATTTCGGGTCAAGCCCATCTATATCAAAACTTATGTAAACATGCTGTGGTAAATGACCCACCATTTCACTGGCAATAAATTTCCATGTTTGGCCTTCGTATTGGCGTTCTTTTATGTCCCTGTCAAAATAGGTCACTACCCTGGAGTTGGAGTTGGCAATATAGTCCCATTCTTCTTCACAATAATCCCTAACGCCAACTTGCACCAACTTTTTTAATGCAGGTATTTCCTCTAATGCGTTGTACATTATAGAAGCGTGTGAATAATTAAAATTTTCGTATCCTTTCCTTAAATCACAGTGAGCGTCAATTTGTAAAATACCAAAATCCCCATGTTTTTCGGCAATGGCTTTAAAAAAACCCAAAGGCGTGCTGTGGTCGCCGCCAAGCAGGCAAACCAGCTTTCCTTTATTTAACAATTCTTTTGTTTGCCCGTAAACCCAATCATTCAAAAAAATACTTCCAGCATTTACTTCTTTCAAAGTTTTACACATAAATTTATTATCCTTCACATCCTGCCCTTCAGAAATATAACTGATGTACAATTCTGCCTCTTTGCGGAGGTAATCACTTTTCATAAGCACTTTTTTATCTACTGCCCTAATAAAATAACCTTGCTTCCAGGCATCTTTATATTCGGGGTCAAAAAGGTCAACCTGAAGGCTTGCTTTAAAGATATGGTCTGGAGCCCTTGCTGTGCCTGCGTTGTAGCTTACAGTAACTTCCCAGGGTACAGGCAAAATTACCAGCCGGGCATCCTCTTCGGCAAAAGGCAAACCAAAAATATTATTGTTAGGGTTGCCAACCGAATTTTGGTCAAATTGAGAGAGATCTGTCATGGTAAAAATAATTTGAACTGTTGCAAGAAACGTTCCTACAAAACGGGTGCGAAGATAAGTTTATATCGGACACATTTTTGCGAATTTGCCCAACTAATTACGCACAGGCTATCAGTAAAAAACAGGCTCAATCGTTAATCAAAATAGAAATAATACACACTGTTTGCTTTATCTTTGCGGCGTTAAATTTAAGGGATATGAAAAAAATGCATATTGTTCTTTTAGTCGCCATTGCTATAGCAATCGGAACGTTGATAATGTTTTCTGTAGATTTTTCAACCTACGATACTATTGCATCTGCAAAGCAAAAACAGGGAAAGTTTGTACACCTTATTGCCAGGCTTGATAAAACTATACCGCTGGATTATGACCCGGCAAAAAATCCTAATTATTTATCATTTACTGCAAAGGATAGTTTGGGCAACTCTGCTAAAGTAGTTTATCATAACACTAAGCCCGCAGAGCTTGAACAAAGTGAAAGGGTTGTTTTAAAAGGCAAGATGCAGGGCAATGTTTTTGAATGCAGCGACATATTATTAAAATGCCCAAGCAAATATAAAGATGATAAAAAAGTGCTGGAAAAAAGTATTGTAGCCGAGAGTAAATTATGAGTTATCCGTTATGAGTTATGAGTACCGTTTGCTAGTTCCTGCCCTTTTCGCCAATCATTTTTATATTTAGGTGGTCAATAATTTTTAAACAAAGTACACATGCAATTTCAAGGAGAACATTTGTGGATAGGGACATTAGGGCATATTTTTGTATTGGTTTCTTTTACGGCTTCGTTGCTTGCTACGGTTGCTTACTTTATTGCTTCGCGAAAAACTAATGCTGAAGAAAAGTTTTCCTGGATACGTTTTGCAAGGATTGGTTTTTTTATTGAAGTAACAGCGGTGTTTAGTGTATTTGCCTGCATCTTTTATATTTGCAGCAATCATTACTTAGAATACTTATACGCTTACAAGCATACTTCTAAAGAGCTTGAATTTAAATATTTGCTGGCCTGTATCTGGGAAGACCAGGGTGGCAGTTTTTTGCTCTGGACCATCTGGCATTGCCTGCTGGGCTTAGTCGTTATTAAAAAATCCAAAGAATGGGAAGCTCCTGTAATGACGGTGGTAAGCTTTGCCCAGGTATTTTTAGCCATGATGATAATGGGCGTTTATATGTTTGGCACCAAGATAGGCAACAGCCCTTTTGTGCTTACCAGAAATGAAATTAACGGGCCAATTTTTGGCAGGAGTGATTATTTAAGCCTTATTAAAGATGGTGTTGGGCTAAATGTTTTGTTGCGCAATTATTGGATGGTGATACATCCGCCTATACTATTTTTAGGCTTTGCATCTACGATTATACCTTTTGGGTTTGCATATGCGGGCATGCAATCAAAGCGTTTTGGCGATTGGGTAAAGCCCGCCATACCTTACACATTGTTTAGTGCTGCCGTATTAGGCGTTGGCATAATGATGGGTGGAAAATGGGCTTATGAATCGTTATCTTTTGGTGGCTACTGGGCATGGGACCCTGTAGAAAACGCCTCCTTGGTACCATGGCTTATATTGGTAGCAGGCTTGCATACGATGGTAGTTTATAAAGCAACCGGACACTCGCTAAGAGCCAGCTACCTATTTATTTTATTGGCATTTATTTTCGTTTTATACTCTACTTTTTTAACACGTACGGGCATTTTGGGCGATACCTCTGTACATGCATTTACGGAGGCTGGCAAGGCTATGAATGCACTGATACTATCGTTCCTGGCGGTATTTGCAATATCGTCCTTAACCTTTTTTGGCATTAACTTTAAAAAAATACCGGCGCTGCATAAAGAAGAAACTACAAGCTCCCGCGAATTTTGGATGTTCATCGGTTCCCTGGTATTCTTTTTATCTGCCATGTTCATTATTGCAAAAACCTCTACTCCGGTTATCAATTCAATTTTTGGCAGCAAGCTTGCACCGCCGGAAGACCCTGAGTTTAGTTATAACAAAGTAATTGTGCTGGTAGCCATTATTATTGGGCTACTAAGCGCCATTACACAGTATTTAAAGTATAAAAACACACCGCTATCACAAACGGTTAAAAAGTTAGCCGTGCCAACTTTGATAGCTGCTGTAATAACTGGTTTACTAGCTGTTTTTTATCCAATTACTTATTACAAACAAGGGCCAGGTTTTTTAGGCGCTTTGTACGTTGCATTGTTTGCCTCTATTTATTCAGTAATAGCAAATGCAAGCTATATCTGGAGTGGCTTAAATGGTAAATTAAAAGCTGCAGGTGGCTCCGTAGCTCATCTTGGCTTTACGTTAATGATTGCCGGCATGCTAATATCCGCAGGCAACAAACAAGTTATCAGTGTAGAAAAATTTAAAGATTTTGATATCCCCATGGGTATAGATCCTTTAACTAAGCAGCAGGATAATGCGGCAGAAAATATCAATCTAATAAGGCAGGTATCAAAAAAAATGGGACCTTATGATGTTACCTATTTGTATGATAGCGCAGGGCACGAAACTGGCAAAAGGTTTTATCATTTGTTGTTTGAAAGAAAAGATGTAGCCACCAAGGAAGTTAAAGAATCTTTTGTGCTTAATCCTGATGTTTACATGATGAAGAACAACAACATGAGCAGCAACCCGGATACAAAAAATTATTTGTCGCACGATGTTTTCACCTATATCTCTTACGCTTTAAGCCCTGACAGGGAAAAAGATACCAGCCATTTTAAAATTAGCGAGGTGGCAGAAGGTGATACAATTTTTTACTCCAAAGGCTTTATGGTGCTTAAAAGTGTTACCAAAAACCCGCCAACAAATAAATTTAATATTCCTTCAAGCGCCGGCCCATCAGTACAGGCCAATATGGTTATTACGGGTAAAGATAGCATGAACTACCATGCATCGCCGATGATAATGATTGATAGCCTGGGCATTAACCAGGTAGATGACACGGTGTATGCGCAAAACCTTTTCATAAAATTTGCAGGCATTAGCAGCGACCAGAAAAAATTAAAGATAGGGGTAAAAGAGTCTGACAAGATGATTGATTTTGTTACCCTTAAAGCATACATTTTCCCTTACATTAATCTGGTATGGATTGGTTTGGTGGTTATGGCGCTGGGTCTTACCATGAGCATTATCCGCAGGGCAAATATTTCTTCAAAAGCTGGGATTATTGCTTTGTCGCTGGTAGCTGTGGCTTTATTTTACATGTTTTTGTTTGCTAAGTAATAATTTTAAAAAATCTGTTTTTAGTTGAGACTACTTAGAATTATGCATAAATTCTACGGCTGATAATTAATTAAGGTCACTTCCTTAACTGTCCTAAATTGTTTATCAGATGTAATTAAGGGTATATCCATACTTATTGCAGTAGCCGCAATAATTGCATCAGGTAATTTTAAATGATACTTTTTACGTATTTCTACATATTTTTCTTTTATATCGTTGTTAATGGACACAATAAGGCAACTTTTTTATAAGGCTTCTATTTGTTTCATTTCTTTGATACCAATATCCTTAAATCCAATTAATTCCAATTCAGTTATGAATGAAATATAAATGTTCTTACCTTGTAAAATTTTCGCTAAAGTATCATTTCCGCTAAGTAAGTATAAAAATATATTTGTATCAACTAAAATCTCTTTCCCACTCATCTCTTAATTTTTT
>JAYVUJ010000190.1:0-3184 GCA_043788035.1 Ferruginibacter sp.
GTGTTTATTGCAGTGGTGCTGTTAGTATTTTTTCTTTGGTGGAATTTTTACTATGTTTTTGGCGAAGGTGTCAAAAGCGGCGAGTTAAATTACGTTGTAAAGAAGGGGAACGTATTTAAGACGTACGAAGGCAAACTGATACAATCTGGCTTTAGGGCGCAAACAGTTGGTGGCGTACAAAGCTATGAGTTTGAGTTTTCTGTTGCTGACGATAGCGTTGCCAATGTGTTGATGAATAACAGCGGCAGCTACTTCGATCTTCATTACAGAGAGTTTAAAGGAGCAATACCCTGGAGAGGTTACAGCACGTTTATAGTAGATAAAATAATTACTATGAAGCCGGTTGTAAGATAAACGCCACTACGCTAACATTAAAAATATAACCGGCTTCTTATGGAAGTCGGTTTTTTCTTTTTGCCACTCAGCAACCGTTTTAGTTTTTACGTATTCGTTAGGCCCTGTAAGCTCGGCTGCTATGCAAATTTTTGTAGATGGCTTGCAGGTTTTTAAAAGTGTTTCTATCAACTGGTTATTGCGGTAGGGCGTTTCAATAAAAATGATGGAACTGCGTTTTTTTTGTGAGGATGCTTCTAATTCTTTAAGGGCTTTTATGCGCTCAAAATTATCTATCGGCAGGTAACCAACAAACTCAAATTGCTGCCCGTTCATGCCGCTGGCCATAAGCGCTAATAATATAGAGCTGGGCCCTACTAAAGGCTTAACTGTAACATTCATCTGTTGTGCCACTTCAATTAATATTTGCCCGGGGTCTGCAATGCCGGGGCAGCCCGCTTCGCTTATGATGGCAACGTTCTTTCCTTCCTTCAGCTTTTGACGAAAGGTATTCCGTTGCTCTTCTTCGGCTTTATGTATAGTGAACCATTCGTAGCTATCGATCACCATTTCTTTCCACATGCTTTTTAAAAAACGCCTGGCCGTACGCTCATTCTCCGCAAAAATTACCTGGCAATCTTTTACGGCATCAATAATATAATGGGGTATTGTGTTAGTGGCTTCTTCATCCAACACACAGGGTACTAAATAAACTATCAGACTCATAATTTGATGTGCTTTGTTTTATAAAAACTAATGGTGGCGGCTATTACGGCATAGCTTGGCGCCAATATCCAGCCGGCAATTGGTACGGTGTGCATCAGGTAAAATACCATGCCGTTGCCAATGGCTAAGCCTTTGTGGCTGCCAATAAATTCAATACTTTGGCTGGTAGATAAGCGGTTTCTTTCCGCACTGTAATCCAACATAGCAAAGCCTAAATAATAGCACTCAATAATTAGTGCTATTAGTGGTGTAAACCAACCGATAAAAGGTATAAATGTGAGTATCAAAATAGATACGATATACACCGTTTGCCATAAAGCGTTACGTAAAGAAAGCTTGATGCCCCTGGTAATATCTTTAATTAGTTGGGTAAGGCTAAAAGGAAAATACCTGCCTTCCATAATGGCCTCCGTTTTTTCGCTTAAATAGGCAAATAGCGGCGAGCCGATGATTAAAAAAAGAAACTTGAATAAAGAGAAATAAAACAGTAGCAATACAAGCTGCAAAATAACCTGCCCAAATATAAATAAAAATTTAAGCCAGCCGCCTGCCACGCTATTCATCCAATTTTTTAAGCCGGTGATGGAAAAAAATGAATCGATGGCATGCCCGCTGCTAATCCAGAAAAGATAAATGCCTGCGCCAAATAAAATGGCATATAAAATGCCTGGTATGTAAATCCATTTCCATAAACGATGCTTTACAATAAAGCGGTGCGCTTCCAGGTAAGCTTGTATGGCAATGATGATGTCTTTGAGCATAGTCTATTGTAAATGGTCATTATTGTGGCCGGCATTATTAGTGCCGCATATTGCAAGTAGTTTTTACTAACTGCAATAACCAATCCAATGGTTTAAATTCATTGCTGCTTATTACGGCATCAAATGATGAATTACTAAATTTGTGACTAAAGTACATATAAGTTGAAGAAGTTAACGATTGATTTTTATAAACGCAAAAATGTAGTATTGATTGCCAGGGAATTGTTAGGCAAAATTATAATTACTACTATTGATGGCATAATAACCAGCGGGCGCATTGTAGAAACAGAAGCCTACAAGGGCATTACAGATAAAGCTTCGCATGCTTATGCGGGCAGGCGTACAACCCGTACGGAGCCTATGTATGCCAGCGCTGCAACAGCCTATGTATATTTATGTTATGGCATGCACCACTTATTTAATATTGTAACCAACCAAAAAGATATACCGCATGCAGTATTGGTTAGGGCTGTAGAACCATTGGAAGGCATTGAAGATATGCTGATAAGGACTGGTAAAAAAAAGCTGGACTACACGCTAACCAAAGGCCCCGGAAATGTAGCAAAAGCAATGGGCATCAATAAGGTGCACACGGGATTAAATTTATTAAGCAATACAGTTTTTATTGGCGAAGATGATTATAATATTGACGAAACAAAAATTGCCAGCAGCCCCCGTATTGGTGTGGCCTACGCTGCCGAAGATGCGTTATTGCCTTACCGCTTTTTTATAAAGGGCAACCCGTTTGTAAGTGGAAAGCCGAGGTAATAAGCTGCGTTGTTTGTCGAATACAGAAGCTTGACAAGGGCGTTATTTTATCCTGCTAAGAACGAGGGCAAACCAGCAAAAGCCTTATAATGCATAATAAATGATCCCTGAAAAACCAATGTAAAAATGTGCGACGCGTATGAAGCTCAATATGGCTGCTGTATTGGCTGGGGCAACAAAAAAGCCGCTTAAAGGGTGAGGATTTCTTTTAACGGCAGCGCTTAAAAACAATTAAAAATTAAGAATTCTTTCACTGCCTTTCAGCAATGGATGATTTGAAAACAACTCCAAAGTGACAAAACAAAAAACCCTACACAAAAAACCTGCTAAAATTTGGGACAAGGTATCCCTTTGCCGGCTGTAGATTGTTTCTTAATGTAAATAAGGGAAAATTCTGAACCGCCACGGCTGGCTGTTGCCGCTTTTAAGCTGCTGGTGTTAATATCGTAACTGGCACCTATGCGCAGGCCATTTATTTCAATGCCCACGTATGGGATGATGGCATCGCCCAGCCTTACCCAACTACCAACATATACACTAGTTGGGTTATTTTGATCACCATTTACATTGGCAGATAATGCACCGCCAAGAACAGT
>JAYVUJ010000191.1:0-6086 GCA_043788035.1 Ferruginibacter sp.
AAATGCACATTTCAGCCCATTTTATATACACCTATTAAAAACTTTATTTTTTGTTTACTTCCATAACAGCATACCAGCAACAACTTTTTTCAGGATCAACTACCTGCGTTGCTACTGTGCAGCATTACCTGCAACAAATAAATGCTAAAAAAAACCTGAATGCTTTTGTAGAAGTATTTGCAGAAGAAGCTTTAGGACAAGCTGCTGCCTTAGATGCTTCCAGGGATGGCAGTAAAAAAATTGGTGCTTTATATGGTGTTGTTATTGCAATTAAAGATGTTATTTGCTATAAAGGTCATAAGGTTACAGCCGCTTCAAAAATATTAGCAGGTTTTACATCTATTTATAATGCTACCGCCATACAACGATTATTGGATGCAGGCGCCATTATAATAGGTAATTGTAATTGCGATGAATTTGCAATGGGCAGTACTAACGAAAACTCTGCCTACGGCAATGTATTAAATGCAGTAGACGAAACAAAAGTGCCTGGAGGTTCCTCTGGCGGCAGCGCAGTTGCAGTGCAGGCTGGCATGTGCATGCTAAGCTTGGGAAGCGATACAGGCGGTTCAGTTAGGCAGCCTGCAGATTTTTGTGGTATTGTAGGGTTAAAGCCCAGCTATGGCAGGATATCCCGGTATGGTTTAATTGCGTATGCGTCTTCTTTTGACCAAATTGGTATTTTTGGCAATAATATAGAGGATATTGAGATAACCCTTAAAGTTATTGCCGGCCCAGATGAGTTTGATAGTACGGCTACAGAGCAGCCTTTTATAGCGGAAAAAGAAATACCCGTAAAGTACCGCATCGCTTACTTTAAAGAAGCCTTGCAACATCCATCATTAGATAAAGAAATTAGCGCCGGCATTTTTAAAACCATTGATAAATTAAAAGTAGATGGGCATACAGTTGAACCAGTAGCGTTTGATTTACTGGAATATATTGTGCCTGCATATTATGTTTTAACAACTGCCGAAGCCAGCAGTAACCTTAACCGCTTTGATGGCGTGCGTTTTGGACAACGTACAAAAGCCGCTGTAAATGATTTAACAGAATTTTATAAGCTTAACCGCAGCGAAGGTTTTGGCAAAGAAGTACAACGCCGCATATTGCTTGGCACGTTTGTTTTAAGCGCTGGCTATTTTGACGCCTATTTTACCAAAGCCCAACAAGTAAGGCGTATCCTGGTTGATAGGACTGCGGAAATTTTTAATGATTTTGATGCAATCATACTACCTACATCCCCCACAACTGCATTTAATATTGGCGAAAAAAGCGATGACCCGATTGCTATGTATTTAGCTGATATTTATACCGTTTTTGCTAACTTAACTGGCTTGCCAGCTATTTCGCTGCCGCTTTACAAACATAGCAACAGCCTACCATTTGGCTTGCAGGTACTCACAAATAAAATGGATGAAGTAACTTTATTGCAGCTATCTACTTTGCTGATGCAGCAATATAAGGCTGGTTTAGCATCTTATAAAAATGAATAAGTATTTATTTGTAATTTTTTTTAGTTTTACTTCTTTGCCGGTAATTGCCGGTAATATTAATTTATTACCCCAAAAAGCTACCCTCAAAAAAACTGTAAAGGATACCGTGCCGGAAAATATTGCTAAAGAAGATGAACTGATTGATGAAGTTGTAAAGCTAAAGACGGTACCTCCAAAAGATAAAGTGCTGTATTTTAGCCAGGTTACTAAATATGGCTTTAAAAATCTTTTTGCTAATTACAGTTACAATGCGGCCATGCCCTATGATGCGCAGATAAACCCAAACGCAGAAGTTTTTGTGCAGGATTATGTGAAAATACATGGCGGTTACCTACAAAAAATGAAAGCCTGGGGCATGCCTTATTTTAATTTGATAGATGGCATACTGCAACAATATGGCTTGCCAAAGGAGTTGAAATATATAGCTGTTATTGAATCTAATTTAAGCACAGCAGCCACTAGTGGCGTAGGTGCCGGCGGACCCTGGCAATTTATGCCGCCTACTGCAAGAAATTTTGGGCTTATAGTAAATACTGATTTAGATGAACGCCGGGATTACTATAAAAGTACCCATGCAGCCGCAAAATACTTGCTTGTACTCTATAAACAACTGCATGATTGGCTTTTAGTAATGGCGGCTTATAATGGGGGGTTAGGCAGGGTATATAGTGCTATAAAAAAAAGTGGCAGCAACGATTTTTGGCGTTTGCAATATTATTTGCCGGAAGAATCGCGGACTTACGTAAAAAGATTTATTGCTACTCATTATATTATGGAAGGCGGGGGGGGAGTAACTACATTTGGAGCCGATGCGTTGTCTTTTGGCAAAGAAGATGTAAACCGTACAAGCTATCCTTTAAATGCTGGCGGCAATAATCCTTATACACAAAAAACTACCTTAACAACAGTTGAATTGGCCGATGTAGAAACAATGCCTATTTCGGGTAAATACAAAGGATCTGTAATTGCAAAAAGCGTGGTGATGGACATAGTTCAATTCAATCACTTTAATCCATGTTTTGATGCGATGATGAGTGCAAAAGGTAATTTCGACCTTAAGCTGCCGCAAGATAAAATGCAATTGTTCGTAGCCAATAAATACCAAATTTTAAACGAGAGCGTGCAGCTATTGTTGAGTGGCACTAGAGTGCCAGATTTTAAGACTGCCTACCCTGCTTCTCCTATAAAAAAGAAAAAGCATTAACCATCCTGCCCTAAAACTTTTTTCATAGCAGCGACTTTCAATAAGCATTCGTCATATTCCAGTTCAGGGTCACAATAAAAAGTAATGGCACTGCCTGCCGAAAAAGATAAATATTGGGTGGTGGCATTGTAGAGTATGCTTCTTATCACCACATTAAAATCTGCATCCCCTTGTGGGCTTACATACCCAATGGCACCTGAAAAGAGCCCTCGTTTTGTACGCTCAAATTCTTCTATTAATTGCAACACCCGTCTTTTAGGTGCGCCCGTCATAGAGCCCATGGGAAAAGTGGCTTTCACTACATCGATCCAATCAGTACTATCCATTAATTCGCCACTAATGGTACTAATCATTTGGTGTACCTGTGGAAAACTATAAATGCCGAATAACTCATCTACCTGCACCGTACCTTCTTTACAAACCTTGCTTAAATCGTTCCTTACCAAATCTACTACCATTACATTCTCGCTTTTTTCTTTTTCGCTTTGCAATAGTTGCTGCTTGCTGTTTTCATCCAGTTGTGGATCTTCTAAATAGCGTTTAGCCGTGCCCTTAATTGGCTGGGAAATTACTTTGTTTCCAGTTTTTTTAAAGTAACGCTCCGGGCTTGCGCATAGGCAATATTTGTCTTCTACTCTATACAATGCAGAAAAAGGGTTAGGAGATAGTGAGGTTAATTTTCGATATACAGTTATAGGGTCGATGGTAGCATTAGTAGAAAAAAAATCCTGGCAAAAATTTATTTCATAACAATCGCCGCGCAGAATATGTTGCTGCAGTTGTTGTATGGTTTTTATGTAGTCGCTTTTTGTAAAGCTGTCCTCAATTTTAAATGCAGCTACCTTTTCTTCTTTCATTGATGAAGAAGCACTATTTATGGCAGCATATATTTGCTCCGCTTCACCATCATCATAAAAAATAGTAAGTTCATGATGGCTTAATTGAAGCACTATTTGCGGCACAAAAAAATGAAGTGGTGAGAAACCAATACCATCAAAATTGTTAGATTGTAATTGCTCTGTTTCATTTTTGAGGTCGTATGCCAAATGCCCAAACAGCCAATCGTTATGTGCTGCATAAAAGGCCTTAAGAGTTGCAAAGGCATTACCTGCACTCACCTCTATATGTGCTTTACAGCCTACGCCAAGCAAGCATTCAAAAGCTGGGGGCTCAAATTGGTAGCCGCTATTATCCAGCAAACAAAAAATGTTGAACTGATTCGACCAGTCCAACATTTTTGTTTTTAATTCCGTAAAGTTATTTATTTTAAAAGTAGTAGCCTTTTTCACATTAATATTTTACCTGCCGGCAATTAATCCGTTAACACAGTATTCGTTTGCTACTATCTTACTTAAAAATCATCGTCATCGTCAAACCCGCTTCCTCCGCCATCTAAGTCGTCAAAACCAAGATCTTTAAAATCATCATCTATCTTAAAGTCATCGTCTTCGTCTTTAGGCGATTTTTTTGACGTTGATTTTTTTGCCGCTGATTTAGGCACATCGAATTCGTCAAAGTCAGGATCCCAGTCATCACTGTCCTCGCCTTTTTCCCATTCATCTTCTTTTTCTACATCATCGGTGTCATCGTCATCGTCATCCTCATCATCGCTATCTTTTTTGGAAGAAGCCTTTCCCTTTTTAACGGGCTTGGTATCTTCAATATCATCATCGTCATCATCATCTTCATCTTTTTTAGATTTAGGCGATGCTTTTGCGGGTGCCTTTTTTGCAGGGATATCCTCGCCAGGAGTAGACCCTTTTTCTTTGTTGGATTTTGTTGCCATAATAACCAATTGTTGCTGTAAAATTTCTTATAGATTTTTAAATTGCCAAAAATTAAGGCACTTTTTTTTATTATTTTTTTAAGCCAAAATTATCTGGTCACGGCCCGGTCCATTACTTATATATTTGACCGGAACTTTCAAAAAGTTGTTGATGTAATCAATGTACTCTTTCATTTTTAATGGCAACTTATCATACTCAGTTATAGCGGTGATATCTGTTTGCCAGCCTTCAAAGCTTTTATGCACGGGGTCAATTTTTACCCTGCTCATTTGAAAGGGTACATAATTTTTTTCTTCTCCATTAATATTGTATCCGTTGCAAACCTTTAATTCGGGGATGGCGTCTAAAATATCAGTTTTTGTCATGATGATCTGCGTAACGCCATTTATCATACAAGCAAATTGCAAAGCTACCAGATCAATCCAGCCACAGCGCCTTGGCCTGCCAGTGGTGGCGCCAAATTCGCTGCCAGTCTTGCGCAATAATTCGCCCATATCATCATCTAGTTCTGTGGGGAACGGACCGCTTCCAACTCTTGTGCAATAAGCCTTTGATACGCCAAACACATCTTTAATTTTTTGAGGCGCAATACCCAGCCCCGTGCAAACACCTGCAGAAATTGTGCTACTACTGGTAACAAAAGGAAAAGTACCAAAATCAACATCCAGCATACTTCCCTGTGCACCTTCGGCTAATACTTTTTGCCCTTTTTGTATCCTATCATTGATGAAATACTCACCATTAACGATCTTGAAGCTCCTTAATTCTTCAATAGCCTCAAAAAACTCATCTTCCCATGGGCTGATGTCTTCCTGGAAATTATAATTATCCAGCAGGCGCTGGTGCTTCAAGCGTAATTTAATATAAGATGAGGTAAAGCTTTTATCCAATAAATCACCTACCCTTAATCCATTGCGGCCAGTCTTATCCATATATGCCGGCCCGATACCCTTTAACGTAGAACCAATTTTTTCATTGCCCTTGGCTAGTTCGCTTGCTTTATCGAGCGCCCTGTGCGTAGGTAATATTAAATGTGCCCGCTCGCTGATGTATAGGCTTTTTTTATAATCTACGCCCATTGAGGCTACAACGCCACATTCTTTTTGCAGTGTAACGGGATCTAAAACTACGCCGTTGCCAATAAGGTTTGTTTTGCCCTCATGAAATATACCGCTTGGTATTTGGTGCAGTACAACTTTTTTACCTTCTACATACAACGTATGACCGGCATTTGGACCACCTTGAAAACGAGCGATCACATCATAATTTGGAGCAAAGTAATCAACAATTTTCCCTTTGCCCTCATCGCCCCATTGAAGCCCGAGAATTACATCTACCATTATAAATATTTATCAGTTTTGAGATGGCCTCTTTTTTCCAAAGGTGGAATTGGAGGGTATTGCTTAGTTATTTTTTGAACAAATATTGCCGCTATGTACAACTTTTATTGGCGATGCACTTTTGTGCAAAAACAGTATTGACAGACTTTATAGAAGCAGATAAAATAACAACAGGTTTTTCTTCCACTTTATTTATGGGGTAAAAATAAATTGAAATAATGCAACCACCTAAAATGATATGAGTTTATTTTAAAGTTGA
>JAYVUJ010000192.1:0-2511 GCA_043788035.1 Ferruginibacter sp.
ATAATTCAAATTTTTATCACCCAATATTTGAACCCTTGCGAGTTCTTGCAAACTTTGCTGAAAAAGCTGATATACATATTCGTTATGGCCATGGTGTTCTAATTGATTTAACAAAGAAGAAGTGCCCATATCTTCTTGAATATATAATGTGTTGGTTTCATTTACACCATATATTATTGGAACTGGCAGTTCGGCATTTTTAAAATGCTTACTGAAATAAATAAAAGTGGCTGTTTCTTTTTGATTGATATTATGTGTAGCGATATAGGTTTTGCTAGCACTATAAATTCTGAAATAAATTCGATCGCTCCCGCTTTGAGGAATTTTTTCAATCCGATCTGCTTTTTGTTGCAGCAGCTTATTAAATAACTGGTTAATTGCTAAAATAATGGCATCCATGTATCTGATCTAGTTTCAACGAAAGTAAAGATTCAGTATTGGATTTCAATGCTCAAGGCCTCAACGCAAATACATTCACTTGTTTATAGCTATCAAAATCATGCTGTTTTTTTAACAACAACAATTCTTTCACTTCAAATACGCCAAAAAACGATTGCTCTTTTTGAGTGGCCATTAATAAGTGATAAGACGGATCTGCAATTTTACTGGCCATCTGTAAATGAGGCCGTATGCTAAAAATCATTTCATTGCAATCGTAACTACTAATGTATTGACTCACTACTTTTAATTGCCGCGCCAATTGTTGAAATGGTGTTTTATCGTGAATGCGCATCTGCAAACCTTTGCCGTTGGTATCTAAACTTTGCTCTAATTGTATGGTAAAATATTGCTGGTTGCTAATAATTCGATGCATCCAACGGATAATTGTTCCCTCCATCAATTCTTTGGCCTGAAAAATGGCCAACTCAATCGGCGGAGCAATAACCCCAGCCTGTTTTGTTGCTTGAGGATAGGCCATTAGCATATACTGGCTACAATGCTCTTTGGTATTTAACCTACCTGTGGGGTTTAATATAAATCCTGCCTGCATAAATAAATTATTAATTTGATAAGTAATTTAGTATAAATTTACTAAATATTTTAGTATTATAATAATTATTTTATGGATGGGGAAGAATGGTACGGAACTGCCTATAAAGGCACCAAGCAATACGATCAGTGGGAAGTGCCCACTGCCAACGCCACTGGTTTTGGAGCAGCTAGTGATGATTTTGTGGAACGCGGCATCGACCTGAATGAACAGTTAATTCGCAACAAACCTGCTACCTTCTTTTTTAGGATGAACAGTGATGCCATGGCAGGCGCCGGTATCTTTAGCGGTGATACCCTAATAGTAGACAGAAGCATTAAGGCAGTAAGCGGAAAAATTATCATTGCCATACTAGATGGTGAATTACTAGTGCGGCGTTTTCAAAAAAATTTCAACAGCATTACACTGATGGCAGAGAATAAAAAATTTGCTGATATCCCTTTATCCGGATTTGATGACAGGGCGCATGTATGGGGAGTAGTAACTTATTCAATTCACGCAATTTAGCGGCTGGGCTTTATGAAGGGTATTATTGATTGCAATAGTTTTTATTGTTCTTGCGAGCGGCTGTTTAATCCTGCAATTGCCAATAGTGCTGTTGTGGTTTTAAGTAATAACGATGGATGCATTGTTTCTCGCAGTGATGAAGCCAAAGTACTTGGCATAGAAATGGCAGGCCCCTATTTTAAAGCAAAGCCTTTAATAGAAAAGTTTGGCGTAGCCACGTTCTCCTCCAACTACAACCTCTATGGCGATTTAAGTTGGAGAGTAATGGAAACACTGCGCATGTTACTGCCTCCAAAAACAGTAGAAGTGTATTCGGTAGATGAATGCTTTATAGACCTAAATCATATACCCCTAAAAGAACTGCAACTATTTTGTACCCATTTAAAAGATACGGTTGAACAATGGACGGGCATCAAAGTATCTATTGGGGTAGCGCCTACCAAAGTATTAAGTAAAGTAGCCAATCGGCTAGCAAAAAAACACAAAGTAATAACCAACTGCGTGCTTATTTTAGATACACCCCGAAAAATAGAACAGGCTTTGCAGAAAACAGCCGTTGAAGATATATGGGGCGTGGGTAGGCAGTATTCAATGAAACTTCGGCTCTATAATATTAACAATGCACTAGAACTAAGTAAACAAAATATTGCATGGGCACATCGCAATATGGGGGGTGTAGTTGGCGTGCGGCTTATTCGCGAACTCAATGGAGAGCAAAGCATGGTGTTAAATGAAGAACGCAGCTCCAAAAAATTAATTGCCACAACACGCATGTTCGGAACCCCAGTAAGTACCATAAAGGAAATTAAAGAAGCAATTGCAACCTATGTTTCAAGAGCAGCAGAAAAATTACGCAGGCAACATTCCGCAGCAGCTACCATCAGCATATTTGTTGTGCCAAAAGAAGAAGTTACACCAGGCAGTAAATTTAAACACGGCCCGTCTATTGGCACTTACATAAATTTACCACAAGCCACTTCTTCTACCAATGAACTCATTAAACCCGCACTAGC
>JAYVUJ010000193.1:0-2497 GCA_043788035.1 Ferruginibacter sp.
CAGAAAGAGCTATCAGAAATATCAAGGTAAAGCAAAAAATATCAGGTCAGTTTAAAACACTCGAAACTGCTAATCTCTTTGCCATCCTTAGAGCTGTTAGTGATACCGCTATTAAAAAGGGAAATAACGTTTTGAACGCTTTGCATCTAATCGCTACTTTTGGAACTCAATAGTTACTAAACTTATAATTATTGGCTAATTTATTTATCAATTGATAGGGCGCATTTTTAAACATTACTAAAGGCATTATAACTACTCAAAAATTTAAAGGAAAAAGAAGATGTATTTACCAAATGCATTGCACAATTTTTGTTTGTTAACTACATAATTTATTGAAAGTAAGCTACAACTCTAAGTACTTGAAAATGGTAGTAAGAATTCGAATTTCTTGTAGTTTTTTTACTACTTATATCAATTAATTATACCTTAATAGTATATTAAGCTTTAAAACAAACAATATTATCTTTAAAAGAATATAAAATGTTCAGCTACAAATTTTATCATCAAGCTTTTCAATACATTAAAATAGAAACAATGCTATAATTTATATTTTAAAATGGTTATAGAAAAACAAATACCGTATTTTTATGATCATTTTTAACCACAAAGCACTATTTGCAGTAGCCCCTATTTTGTAAACCACTATTTGTTTTTATTTTATATATTACACATATGCAACTAACTCATGCTCAAATATTAGCATCATCCGGTTTTACAAATTATTCGGATGTTAAAAGATTAAAATTCATCCTTGATTCTTTAGAGGAAAATATTCCGGCGGGTGGAAGCGTATTAGATGTAGGTTGCGGCAACGGTATTATTACCAGAAGCCTGGGAAAGGCTGGCTTTACTGTAAAAGGGATTGATATAAGCGAAAAAGCCATTGAAAAAGCAAAATTTACCAATGACTTGCCAAATGTAACTTTTACTGTAGTTAGTGCAGAAGAATTAGCGGTAAGCCAGCAACGGTTTGATTGCGTAGTTTGCAGCGAAGTATTAGAGCATTTAAACCAACCGCAGGATCTATTAAAAGTACTTTACCAATCTTTGGAAGAAAACGGCATTTTGGTGGTAACAGTACCAAATGGGCAGGGGCCAAGAGAATTTTTTGTTACCCGCCCTATAATTACGCTTCAAAAGAAAAACAACTTACTTTGGAAATTTGTACAACGGCTTAAGGCTACCCTTGGGTATACCGGCACTACGGTGCAGAGCGATGCAACCGACCTTACGCACATACAATTTTTTACAAAAAAATCTTTAAACGCACTGGCTGAAAATAATTTATTCCACATAAAAAAAATGGGTAAAACGAATTTTGTGGAAAATGTGTTCCCCTTTTCTTTTCTGACAAAGCGCAGCACTTTATTACAGAAATTAGACTGTATAATTGCAGATTTGTTGCCTTACAGTTTTAACAGCGGCTTTGTATCCGTATGGAAAAAGAAATGATAGTTTGAAAACGTTTTTGGGCAAGCTAACTAACCTTGCTTCTGCTCCCTCGCTGCTTTATGCAGTTTCAATCCTACCAGCTTAAATAGCATCCATATAGCCAGCACTATCATGAATGGTTCTACAGGTACGGTATATCTTGAAAAAGTTATTAAAAATGTGTGGATGATTGTTATTACCATAAAAGGGATGATCAACACCAATGCGCTAAAAAGCTTCCTGTTTTGCCACCAGCCTGCAAGCCCGAAAAATAATAAAAACAAATTTCCAGCCCCGATAATAAACCTCGAAGCTTTGCCCCTGTTTCCTTCAGATGAAGAAGGGATACCCCATAATTCAAAAAGATTAGCCATCCGTTCTTTCATAAACTGTATTGGAACTGCTTCAGCATGGCGTAAATATTCTTTAAGTGCATCCCCATCAGTAACAATTTCAGGATGTTTGTGCACATATTCATAATCTACATTATTGCCAGATGCAGTAACGGAGTACATAATATTCACTTTGCCGTGACCCGAAATAGAAAATTTTCCGGTTTTGGAATAACAGTAAGAACCCAGCAGCAGCAAGGGTATTAGCACAGCAACAATAAGCCTTACGTTAAATTTTCGTTTTAATACCAGTTCACATAAAACTAATAAAAAAAATACCATTAAGTATTCTGTACGGATAATAGCAGTTGCTGAAAAAAAGAATCCTGCTGAAATATATTGTTTACGCAGGTAGAAAAAGTAGGCTCCCGTTAAAAAAAAAGTAGTGGGTACTTCTGATGTTAGCCATCTTACTATATTTATTTGCGAGGGATATATTGCCAGTAAAAAAACTGTGGCAAGCGCCAGTATATTATTTTTAAATATTACTTTACTGATAGTATAAACAAACAGTAATGTACCTAAAGCCATAAGGATGTTTGTCCATAACAAAAAAGGCGCTATGTTTTTTCCAAAAAGTACTTTTCCTAACGCAATCATCATAGGGTAGCCATTGGGAAAGTAATTGATATAACTACCGTTTAAAAGCGCAACGGCCTGCTGAAAGTATTCGG
>JAYVUJ010000194.1:0-4283 GCA_043788035.1 Ferruginibacter sp.
CCGCTTACCAGGTTGTTAAGTTCGCTTGCTTTGGCGTTGGTTAAAAATTGCTCAATGGTAGGGCTATTAAGGTTGCCATAATCTTTTTTACAGGAGTAAAGCAACAAGGCCGCTGCCAGCAAAATGCCAGTGTATATATGTTTACTTAGTTTCATTATTGTTGTTTTATAATTATTGATGAAGACACTTTTGTAATATTTTTTTTAAAAAAGACCGGGCTAAAAATCAATCGACACATGCAGCGTTGCACGCTTGGTTGCAGGATATGGGTCCACATCTACACCCGAAGAAAAACCAGTACCAAAATTGGATACCTCTGGGTCGTAAGACCTATATTTTGTAACCGTTAGATAATTATTAAGCGATGCGCCAACCCTTATCGTTTTAATAAAAATATTTTTAGACAGCTTATCAAAAGTATAGTACAACCCAATTTCTCTAAGGCGCAGGTAACTGGCATCTTCCACAAAAATGCGGGCATTGCTTCCCACCTGGCTTATCCTGTAAATGCCATCCGGCATGCCCGCTTTATTGGTAACGTTATCAAAGTCTGCCGATGTTTGCCCAAAATCGTTTTGCAGGTAAGTAAGGTTAACATTGTCGCCGCCTTTTTTCCAATGCAATAAAAAGCGAAGGCTTAGCTTATTATAAAAGGTAAATTCATTGTACGTATTCATTTGAAAGGTTGGCTCTGCATTACCCAGCAAGCCTACACCTGCGCCATTAAGCCCCAATATCTGCGTGGCAGATTTACCTTGTTCAATTTGAAAAGAACCCAGCACATAACCAAACGAGCCCTGCGGCACCGGCGTAATAGTATACCTCGTAACAAGGCTTCTGTTCAACCAAAAATTAAGCGATGTAGTCCATACAAAATCTTTGTTGGAAACCAGCTTCGCATTCATCCCCAGCTCTATGCCACGGTTGCGTAAATCGCCCGCATTAACCCATTGGCTGCTAAAGCCACTGGAAGCAGGAGGTGATGACAGCATCAAAAAATCCTTTATCTTTTTATTGTAAGCGGTAAACTCAAAACTTAGCCTTCCTTTTAATACGCTAAAGTCTATGCCTGCTTCCAGCTCGCTTTGGCTTTCTGGCCGTATAGCGGCATCGCCCCGTTGTATGCCCGCCAGCGAGCCGGGGTTGCCATTAATATTACTGATTGCCAACGATGTAAATTTACTGCCATAAGCAGGCACATTGGTGGCTTGCCCATAAGCAGCCCGTACCTTTAAATTATCAAGAAACCCATTTTTTACAATGCCCAGGCTGGTAAGGTTTACAGCTACGCCGGCCTTAGGGTAAGCATAGTATCTATTGGCATCGCCATTATTGCTGGAACGGTCAAAACGTACACCGCCTGTTAATGAAATAGCGTCGTGTACCAACGCTTCTTCCTGTATAAAAATACCATCGTTCTGGTACCTCGACCTAAATTGCGTAGCATTTAAAGCGCCCGCCTGGTCTATGTTTGATTGGGCTGAAATTACCTGCGTAGCAACGTTCAATAAATTATTGTAGTTGCCTGTTTCCCTGGTAATGCCTGTGGAAGTAGTGAATGATAAATAGCCCCTCGGCGTAAAGGTATTTACCAAAGAAAATATATAATTGGTGCTTAAATTATTTGTATTGCCTTGTATAGAAGTACCCTTGTTAACTGCCTGGAACTGCAACTCGCCCGGAAATAATAAAGTGGTGCCCAGGTTAAAAAAATCAATACCGCCCCTTGCTACAAACCTGGTTAAGCTACTGCTGCTTTTTTGCAAATTTGCCTCTATAAATAAGCCCGTTATAAACCTGTTTACGGCCTCATTGTTTTTCATCAAGGCAATTGTCTGCAATGGGTTAGATGACCCAAAATGATTAGCAGGGTAATTGCCCAAAGCATCAGGATGCAATTGCGCAAAGCCCGGTGTAGACGATAAAGCGATGCCTAAAGAAACGCCCGCATTGTCATTGCCATTAAAGCCCCTGTCTGTAGAAGAATTGATGTAGTTAGAGCTAAGCCCAATCTTGATATCATCATTGATACGATGGTCAAGGTTCAGGCGTATGCTGCTGTTGCGGTATCCCGTATTTTTTACAATGCCGCCTTCATCTTTCTGTGCGGCAGAAAAGTAAAAATTTGTTTTTTCGCCACCTCCACTTAGGCTTATGCCCGAGTTTCTCGTAAAGCCTTTATTGCCATACACTTCTTTTTCATAATCATATATTCTACCCTTGCTTTCAGCATCTATAAATTGCTGTTTTAATACAGCGCCTGCTGCCGGGTCTCTCGAAAGGCTGGCAGCCCTATCTGCTGTAAATTGGCGTACGCCTAATAATTTGCGCACTGCTACTTGCCCAATGCTTTGCGATACATTGATGGTCGTTTTGCCCTGCCGCCCTTTTTTAGTGGTAATAATTATTACGCCGGCACTTGCCTTAGAACCATAAATAGCCGCCGCAGAAGCACCTTTAAGTATTTCTATATTGTCAATATCTTCCGTACGGATATCGGCAATACGGCTCGATGGGTTATCCTGGCTGGAAGTAGGCGATCCGCCAGAAGCCGCGTTAGTAATAGCGTTCAGTCCGCCAGAGGTAGCGCTGTTGTCAACAAACACGCCATCTACCACATATAGTGGCTGTGTGTTGCCGTATACAGATGTTACGCCCCTTAGCTTTATGGATATGCCGCCACCAGGCGCGCCACTATTCGCATTAATATTTGCACCGGAAATTTTTCCATTCAAGGCAGCATCAAAAGTCTGGGCAGCCGCAACACCAATTAATTCTTTGTTGCTGATAGTGCCTACTGCGTTCGCAAGGTTCCTGCGCTTAACATTGGTAGCCAGGCCGGTAACAATTACTTCATCCAGCCTGGCAAAATCCTCTTCCATTTTTATGGGCACGCCATCCTGTATTGCGGCCGTAGTAAGGGTTTGTGTTTTATAGCCTGTTTGTGTAATAACAAGTTTTGCATTGGCAGGTGCTTGCAGAGTAAAGTTTCCATTGGCATCTGTGATAGTACCTTTGTTTGTTTGGCTCACCACAATATTTACGCCGGCCAATGGGGCAAGGCTGCTGGTAATTATTTTGCCGCTTATCGTTTTGTCTTGTGCGGCAAGCCTTGCATTGCAAAATAAAACACATAACAAAGCTGCCATGCAATAAAACATTTTTTTCATTTGAATAGTTTTGGTTTATTAGAATTGTTAACAAGCGTTAATTAAGTTGTTGTTTGTGTTGTTAGTTTTTATAGCGTACCCTAAGCTGCGCAAGCGGGGCCGGGCTATCATGCCAAAATCCGCAGCGCCGTATGCATAGCTCAGCTTCGCTATCAAATAGTTTACGGCGCTTTGCGTATTTTTCCCTTCTATCCCTTACGCGTCAATTCGGTTACCCAGCGTTTATTAAAACAGTAAAATATTTTTACGTTATATACACTTTTTAGCCAGGTTGAGGCGCAGCAAAAATGTGCGGGCCGTAACCATGTTCCGCTACTTGCTTTGCCCTTTGCGCATACGATTCCATGTCAGTTGGCACCAGTGTATCCAGCCCATCCACATACCGGTTAAAAAGGCAAAAAGCTGCCGCTATTAAAACAGTATCATGTATGTCGCGGTCAGTTGCGCCATGGCTTCTTGCTACATCAATATCTACAGGCGTTACAAACTTTCCTCCTTGCTGTACTTTGGCGGCTATGCCCAGTAGGGCTTTTAGCATATTACTAATGGCAGCACTCTTATAATCTTTCCTAACGTTTTCCACTAATTGCCGGTTATCGCCAAAGTAAATCACAGCAATCTCACCATGCGATTGGTCGCAGTAAAAGCAATCATTCAAGTGCGATACATACATCGCAATCAGTTCCCGCTCAGCAGGCGAAAGCCCAACGGTATCCTTCAATAAAATTTGAGCAAGCTCGCCCAACGGCTTGGCAGTTTCTGGCCTGTAAGCCAGTGCACCACGAATGCCCGGAAAGTTGTTGTTGAAATCAATATGTGGCATGTTGTTATTTTTTTATAGTTACAATAATTGTTCAGCAAGCTGCGTACCTTTTACCCTTGCTTTAATTTTTTCAAAAGCCGTATCCCTCGATGTAGAATTGTCATCCGCAAAAGGCGAAAAGCCGCAATCATCGGTAGTGCCAAATTGAGCTATGGGCAACACATCCAGTGCTTCACAAATCAAGTCCCTTACCTCTTCAGGCGTTTCTATCCTTGGGTTAAGCACATCAATAACGCCTAAAAACACCCGCTGCTCCGGCTGCAAATTATCTTTGATATAACCCAGTACGG
>JAYVUJ010000195.1:0-4032 GCA_043788035.1 Ferruginibacter sp.
TGGCGCAAAATATTGTAAATCACAATAACAATATTTTCGGCACTTGGGTTCAGGTTTTTAAATTCAATGGTATCCAGGTTTAAGTTTTTATGGTCAAAACGTTCCATAATATTTTCCTGTACCAATTCGCTTAATAATTTCATATCGTACACATAACCTGTTTCAGCATCTGGCACACCGGCAACTCTTATAATCAATTCGTAATTATGCCCATGGTAATGTGGGTTATTGCATTTGCCAAAAATCTTTGCATTGGTGGCTTCATCCCACAAGGGGTTGTTTAAACGATGGGCTGCATTAAAATGTTCTTTACGGTAAACTGCTACTTTATTGTTCATAATAAATCACTAAAAATATGTTAGAATGTCCTGATTAAAAAGCTTATAACCCATCTAATGATGAATCATGCCTTAACTGAGCCGCAATAACAGAAGTGTGCTGTTTAAGCGCGCCAATCTAAGAAATACAAATACAAATAAATGAAGTGTTTGTTTACTACAATTGTTTAATTACCAAAGTATTCTACAAATATTCGTGGGGTTTCATATAATTTAAGGCAATGCAATTGTACCTCTTCGGGCAAATGTGGAGCTAATTGTTGCCAAATACCAATAACCAGGTTTTCGATAGAACAAATTTTTCCAGCCATAAAATCAACATCTACATTTAGGTTTTTATGGTCTATTCTATCTATAACATGTTCTTTAACGATAATGCTTAATCTTTTTACATCGTACACAAATCCGGTATCGGGGTTTGGGTGGCCCTTTAAAGTAACGTATAGCTCAAAGTTGTGCCCATGCCAGTTTTCATTAGCACATTTGCCAAAAACTTCCTCATTTTTTTCCTTGCTCCACTTTGGATTAAACAATTTATGTGCTGCGTTAAAATGCTCTATGCGTGTAATGTAAACCATGCCCTACTTAAAATTTCGGCAAAGGTAGTTGCTTATACGGAAATATGGTGGGTAAAGCCGATTTTTGCACAATGGATATTTTACTAACAGCAGCTACAAAATTTGAAATTCAAACTACATTGCAATTGTTGCAAAAGGAAGGATTTGTTATAAATGGGCACACAATTGATATTTTAATAACTGGTGTAGGAATGGTAAGCACTACATATAATTTGACGACAAAACTTATTAGTAAAAAATATGGTTTTATAATTCAAGCTGGCATAGCGGGCACTTTTAGCAACGATTTATTATTGGGCGAAACGGTTTTGGTAAAACAAGATGCTTTTGGTGATATTGGTATGGAAGAAAAAGGAAATTTCACCACGGTATTTGATGCAGGTCTTGCAGGCAAAGATGATTTTCCTTTTACGGATGGATGGCTTGTAAACAATAATACAATACTTTTTACTTCTTTACTAAAAAAGGTAAGCGCCATTACGGTAAACAAAGTAAGCGATAGCTTGTTGCAACTCCAGCAAGCAATACAATATTTTGCGCCACAGTTAGAAAGCATGGAAGGCGCAGCTTTCCATTACGTTTGCCTGCAGCAAAAATTAAATTTTATACAACTACGCAGCATCAGCAATGCTGTTGGTGATAGAGATAAAAGCAGATGGCGAATAAAGGATGCCATTGTTAATTTAAATACCGAGCTTGAGAAAATATTACTGCAATTATGAAATATACTTTAGGGTTTAGCCCCTGCCCCAACGATACTTTTATCTTTGATGCGCTGGTAAACAAAAAGATAGATACCGGCAATTACGAATTCGATGTAGTGCTGGAAGATGTGCAAACCCTAAACCAATGGGCAATGCAAGGCAAGCTGGATATAACTAAATTAAGCTATGGTGTATTGCCATTGGTACTTAACAACTATGCGGTTTTACAAAGTGGCAGCGCTTTAGGCAGGGGCGTAGGCCCATTATTAATAACCAGCAACGATGCTTCCGTTACAGCTATTGATGACCGGTTAATTGCTATACCAGGCGAACAAACAACGGCTCACCTACTTTTTTCACTGGCTTACCCAAATGCAAAAAATAAAGTTTTTTTACGTTATGATGAGATAGAAAATTTTGTTGCAGCAGGTAAAGGGCTTGGTGTTATTATACATGAAAACCGTTTTACTTACCAGGATAAAGGGCTTAAAAAAATTGTAGACTTAGGCAATTATTGGGAAAAACAAACTGGCAGTGCAATACCACTTGGTGGCATAGTAATCAACAGAAAAATTGATATAGAAATGCAATTAGAAATAGATACTTTGATTAAAAAAAGTATTGAACATGCTTTTAGCAATTACCCGGAACTAAACGATTATATACGCAACAATGCACAGGAAATGAGCGAAGACGTAATGCGCAAACATATTGGGTTATATGTGAATGACTACTCGATTAATTTAGGGGAAGAAGGAATGGAGATTATTAAAAAGCTGTTACAAGTATATCAGCAAACAAATGTTTGCAACATTGATTATGAGGATATTTTTATTGGAAAAAAAGCATTGCTAATTTAATAATGTGCCAAAGCTTCGGATATATTTTCGTTGAGCCATCCTGTGGAAGTGACTCACCAGAGATTTGAATTGATTACAAGTTTGTAGATACTATTAGAATTGAAGCGCCAGGGATAGCAACGCAAAATCCCTTTTTTGTCGGGCCGCCCCCAAAAAAGGTTGCAGTGGATAACCCGACCGTAGGGGCGCCCAAGTGCCTACCTTATTATGGTTCAAACTTTTTTACGGCCTTGCCATATTCTTCCAGGCAACGCTTTCTTGCAAATTCATGGTCAACTATAGGTTTGGGATAACTTGCGCTTTCCAGTTCGGGTACCCACTGGCGAATATATTCTAGCTTTTTATCGAATTTTTCTGTTTGAAGCCGTGGATTAAAAATCCTGAAGTAAGGTGCTGCATCGCAGCCACTGCCTGCCGCCCATTGCCAACCACCATTATTAGCAGCGAAATCAAAATCTAATAATTTTTTTGCGAAATAGGCTTCTCCGAGGCGCCAGTCGAGCAGTAAATGCTTGGTTAAAAAAGAGGCGGTGATCATGCGTACGCGGTTGTGCATAAAGCCAATTTTATTAAGCTGCCGCATGCCGGCATCTACAATTGGGTAACCGGTTTGCCCATTGCACCATTTTTCAAATTCGCCATTGTCAATCTGCCATTTTATAGTATCGTATGCAGGCTTAAACGCTTTGCCCTGCCCAATTTGCGGGAAATGCCATAAAATCATCTGGTAAAAATCCCGCCATATCAGTTCGTTCAAATACACGGCTGAAAGCTCTTTGGTATTTGCAGCCAGCTCCCTAATGCTGATAGTACCAAAACGTAAATGTATGCCCATCCTACTGGTGCCAGCAATACCGGGGAAATCTCTTTTTTCGCCATAGTTTGTTACCAGTTCTATATTTAATTCTTTTGATGGAAAGGCATCGCCAACTTTTGTAAAACCCATTGAAGTTAGAGATGGGATGCGTTTTGGAGATTGCTGGTAAAAGTTTTTAAAGTACTTTTTTGTGAGGAAAGGCTTTAAGTGAAAATCGGTAAGTAGCGATTTCCATTTTTTGCTATAGGGCGTATAGACCGTGTATGGTGCGCCATTATCTTTTATCACTTCTGCCTTTTCAAATACTACCTGGTCTTTGTAGGTAAGCAAGGATGAGCCTTGGGCTTTTAATAATTTTGCAATAGCCGATTCTCGTTCCATTGCATAGGGCTCGTAGTCGTTATTGGCAAATACTTTATCAATTTTATAGGTACCTAATAAGGTTTTAAAGGCTTCTTCTGGTGTGCCGTAAAACACTTCCAGCGAGGAGCCTAATATTTGTAATTTGTCTTGTATCTCGTTTATGGCAGCTAAAATAAACTCCACTCTCCTATCTGCTTTATCTTCTAGCTTATCCAATATATTTTTATCAAATATAAAAATGGGCACTACTGGGTTTTCACTTTGTAGCGCATGGTATAAGCCAGCATTATCACTCAGCCTAAGGTCTCTGCGAAACCAAAATATATTTACCGTTGGCATGTATTAAGAATTTAAATATTGACTTATTTTTAA
>JAYVUJ010000196.1:0-10596 GCA_043788035.1 Ferruginibacter sp.
CCTTGCAAAGCTTGCTGCAACAATGCCACCTCCCTTTACAATCGTATTTTACTATCTTGCAACAAAGTGCGCACATGGGTATGTGGGAAGAAAAAGAAAAGGTAGAGGGTATTCTTTTGGATTTTTTAGTTAATAGCTTTTAACAATAAGCCATTAGTTAAGAATAAGGCGTTTTAACTATATTTATGCCCGATTGTAGGTTTAAACAACCGATTTTTATTATGAAAAGGATTTTACTCACCATACTATTATTCTTGTGTTGTTTATGCAGCTTTTCCCGTCATATTAAAGGTGGTTTTTTTAATTATCAATATACTGGCCTTGGTACTACCAACGCTACCTATGCGAAGTACAAGATTACGCTTACCGTTTATATGGATTGCTCGGCAACCGGGCAGCAAATAGATGCAGAAGCACATTTTACATTTTTTAATGGCACTTCGTCCAACCAATATTCAAATATTACGGTACCGCTTTCAAGTTCTTACTTATTACAAAAAGTATATGACGACCCGTGCATTACAGGCGACCAGGCTATTTGTTATTACCGAATTGTAACTTATGTATTGAAAGATTATGAACTGCCTGCATCCACAAATGGCTATACAATTAGTTACCAAAGATGTTGCCGTATAGAGAACATGGATAATATTGTTGGCTCAGGCGGTATTGGCAATACCTACACCATACAAATTCCAGGAACATCATCTCCGGTGCCAAATGCTATCAGTAATAGTAGCCCATCTTTTCCAGTTAACGATACAGTGGTTATATGCGAAAATAGTTATTTTCAATATTCGTTTTCGGCAACAGACCCAGACGGAGATTCTTTGAGTTATGCATTTTGTACTTCTTACAGTGGTGCTGGCCAGGCAGACCCTGCACCAGTAATTGCATCGGCACCACCTTACTCATCCGTTCCTTATTTTTCTAATTACAATGGATCCACACCATTAGGAACTTCTGTAACCATCAATGCCAAAACGGGGTTAATTAATGGCAATGCCCCTCCAATTGTAAATACAGGCGAGTACGCGGTAACGGTATGCGTTTCTGAATACAGGAATGGCGTTTACTTAGGGCAGACAAGGAAAGAGCTGCATATAAGGGTAAGGGATTGTTCTGCAACAAGAGCTTACCTTAACCCCATCCCCACTACATGCGATGGATTTACCGTAAGCTTTTCAAATAATGCAGTCAACCAATCCGGCATAGCTTATTTATGGGTATTTGGCGAGGCATTATCCGGTAGCCAGGATACCTCTAATCTTGCCACACCCACACATACCTACAGTGACACGGGCGTGTATACTTTAAAATTAAGGGTGTCGCTGGGTGGCTTATGCCTAGATTCTACCACTGCTCCAGTAAGGATTTATCCGGGCTTTTTTCCGGGCTTTAAAGGTGTTGCACCTTTATGCAAGGGTGCACCGGTTCAGTTTACGGACACTACTAAAACTTACTATGGCGTACCCACTGGCTGGCAATGGAACTTTGGCGACCTTGCAGGTACAAAAGATACAAGCGTTATAAAAAACCCCACACATGTGTACCCGGATTCTGGCACTTACAATATTAGTTTTATTGTAGGCAACACTTTTGGATGTGTAGATACTATACACTCCCCTGTATACATAAACCCCAACCCTACAATTAACCTTATACCACATGATACCCTTATTTGTTATTTAGATACCTTGCAGATTAAAACCAACAATACCGGCAGCTTTGCCTGGAGCCCGAATTATAATATTGATAACCTTACAAGCCCTACCCCGTTGGTTAGTCCGCGTGTGCCTACAACATACTATGTAAATTTTACAGATGGCTTTGGCTGTAAAAATATTGATTCTGTTTTTGTAGATGTTGTAAAGTTTGTTACCCTTAATGCCGGCAACGATTCTACCATTTGCAGGACGGATGGGCTGCTTCTACAAACAACCGGCAATGCCTTACATTATACCTGGACGCCTGCTACTTATTTAAGCAGCAATACCGCACGGCAGCCTTTTGCTAACCCTTTGGTAAATGTTATCACCTATCATGTCGTAGGTACTATTGGTAAATGTAGCAGCGCATCTGATGTTACCATTAAAACATTACCCTACCCGGTTGCTTATGCCGGCAACGATACACTGGTTTGTTTTGGCAAGCCCGTGCAACTATTGGCCACTGGTGGTACCCTTTACCAATGGTCGCCTGCAACCTTTTTATCTGCCACTAATATACCTAACCCAACCGTTATTAACCCAACTACAACCACCCAGTATATAGTTACGGTAAAAGCGCCTACAGGATGCCCCAAACCTGCTTTTGATACAGTAATAGTAAACGTAGACCCATTGATATATGCTAATGCTGGCCCACAGGACACAACAGCTGTTTTAGGCGAACCAATGTTATTGACAGGCTCAGGTGGGGTTACTTATTTATGGGCGCCATCTACCTGGCTCAACAACCCTACTATTGCTAACCCCATTGCCTTGCCAGAAGATAATATCACTTATAATTTACAGGTTACAAGCGTTGCGGGCTGCCAAAAAAGCGATACTATCAATATTAAATTATACAAAGTACCGCCAAGCTTTTACGTGCCATCCGCTTTTTCGCCCAATAACGATAATAACAATGATATACTAAAACCTATCTTGCTGGGCATGCGTACGCTTACATACTTTAAGGTGTACGACCGTTGGGGCAAACTACTATATTCCACCTCGCAAAAAGGGCAGGGATGGGATGGGACGCTAAAAGGCAATCCTCAAGACCCGGGTAGCTATGTTTGGATGGCCGCCGGCCAAACATACACCAATGAGTCAATTGTACGTAAAGGCTATGTGGTACTGGTACGGTAACGTAGCCCTTAAATTATTAAACACTTTTTTTGTTGGCAGATAATAGCCCTTACTATCAATTAAAATAACCAGCGCTTTACGTGCTTAATTACAGGTTGTGTATTAATTTTATGTATGGATAAAATTATATTAATAACAGGCGCTACTTCCGGCATTGGAGAAGCTTGTGCTAAAAAATTTGCAGCGGCCGGCTATAACCTGATAATAACCGGTAGAAGGGCTGAACGGCTACAACAATTAAAAACTGATATCGAAGCAAGGAACCCGATACAAATTTTGCCTTTACAATTTGATGTGCAGGATAGAAATGCCGTAGCAGCTGCGTTTGCAAGCCTGCCTGCAAAATGGCAAAATATAAGTATTTTACTAAATAACGCAGGGCTTGCAGCAGGCAGGGATAGTTTTGAAGATGCAGATATAGATGATTGGGAAACCATGCTTAATACCAATGTCCATGGGTTGCTATACGTAAGCAAAGCCGTCGTACCGCTTATGATTGCGCAAAAAAAAGGGCACATCGTCAACATGGGTTCCATTGCAGGCAAAGAAGTTTACCAAAATGGAAATGTGTATTGCGCCAGTAAATTTGCTGTTGATGCTATCAATAAAGCTATGCGAATCGATTTGCTAAAACACCATATAAAAGTTACTGGCATTCATCCTGGTGCTGTTGAAACTGAATTTGCACTGGTGCGTTTTAAAGGAGATGAAGCCAAAGCAAGCGCAACATACAATGGCATAACACCATTAACACCAACAGATATTGCCGATACTATATTTTATTGTACCCAGCTACCTGCACACGTTTGCATTAATGATCTCGTAATTACCTGCACTCAACAAGCCAGCGCAAGCTATTTTTCCAAAGATATTTAGATAACTAATAATTAAATAATAAAGTTTGCCGCATACGATTTACTTAAAAAAATCGTTACTGTACTGGCATAAAATTAGCATAATCCCATTGTATCTTATGATAACCTATAAAAAATGCATACGTACTAAAATATAGCTACACTGCTACTTATAGCTGGGAGTCCGAATATGAAAACTATGAAGAATTTTACATTTTTATTATTGCTCTCTTTATTGCTTGGAAAAGATGCTGTTTCCCAAGCCAATGTAATCCGGGCAACTGTATGTTCTTCTCCTTCTATCTTGCACCAGGCTGATAGCATTAAGCAAGAATATGCCCAACAAGGTTTTATAGTTGTAAAAGAAGCTTCCATAACAATGGAAAGTGAATATGAAATGCCGGTAATTGTGCCGCTTACGCAAGGGAGCTGGTACCAGTTTATATTTATAGGCGAGGCAACATCCAGGCTATATGAAGTAAGGATGTATGATTGGAATGAAAAAGAAGTTGTATACCAAAGAAAGCTATGGGGCGATACTGAAGGTAATATAATCAGCTATTCTTACATTCCTCAATTTTCTGAATACCACATGATGAAACCCTTACAGATCAATAAAAAAAATAAAAAGCCATGCGGTTACGTAATGCTGCTAAAAAAAGTAAAATAAATAATTTTGCCTGGTTTATTATGATACGCTGGTTTAGGCCGGCGTTTTTTATGCGGGTTATTTTTTATAATTAACAATCCGGCTTAACAACGCATATTATTCTACGCATTGTACATCCCAATAATAAAACTAATTGATTAAAGATGGCAGGCTAAAGCCATTTATCAATACTATCTTTATATATATTGATTATACACCAGCTAAAACGAATAGCAACGGCGCTTTGAGCATAAAACACTTAATTCTAAGATTTTATTACTCTAGGCGAATAAATAAAGGCGGTACACAACAATGCCCTCACGCAATGAGGGCATTGTTGTTATAAAAATAAAATTTATTGTGCCAGCGATATCCTCAATGCAATTCCAGCTTTTGTATTCGTAATAGGTGCGCTGGAAGATATATATGGTATCACCCGTCGCTGGTCGAAATACAGTTTTATGTTTACCCTGCTGCTGAGGTAATAATCTATAGTAGGCGATATTGATATCTCTTTACTGCCACCAGTGGGCAGCGTGGTGCCAGTTTCCAGCAACGTAGTGTTGACTGTTACATTATCCCTTATAGACATATCGAGCCTGAAATTGATCTCGTTATCCAGCTTGCCTGTGCCACTTTTGCTTAGGAATTTAGGTAGTTTAAAGCCCCCAAATAACTTGAAGCCGCGCTTTCGGTAGCCTGCTCCAATAGTAAATTCAGTAGAGTGGGTTTCGCTTAATTGAAAATCTACTAGGCTTAAGCTTAAAGTGCGTTGCTTTATATAACTCACCTTAAACTGCATTTGATTTTTTAACGATACGTCAATACCAAACAACGGCGCAAACTGTTCTGTAATGGTAATATTAGGCACTAAAAAATAAGGCACATAATTTTTAGACAGTGTATCGTAAAATGAAGGCGAGCTATACCTTAGGCTATCCGCATAAAACAAGGCCGAAGTAAAGCCATTCATGCTTAGGCTGCCATTGTACGCATGCGATATGGTGATGCTGGTAAATATCTTATCAAGACCTTTTATACGGCTTAACCCGGTATAATCCAGTTTCCAATTTGGCTTTGGTATAAAGTTTTTGTAAGGGTTAGATTTTATGTTAGGGTTTGCCTGGTCGATAAGCCCAACTTTTGTAGGGTCTTTGCCGGAATAAGCAGCAACAAACGAAGGTATCAATACATCGGTAGCATACCGGTTATAACCGTACGCATAACCATCTGGCCCAATAGGCTGGGCTACAGTATTATTGTATTTATTTGAAACACCTAACCGCCGCGAAATAATTTGGCGGTAATCTGAAAACTTCTGGAAGGTTGCAGAAATAGCATTTGGATTAAACTTGCCAAACATTGTTTTGTAAGATATATAGCTGATATCAAAACTACCGCCTGCATAGGGGCTTAGATGCCCAAAATTATTACCCGTACCTGTAGTATCCTTAAATGTTTCTGAATAATTTTTATTGAAAGTCTTATTCAAAGTTAAAGAAATAGTAAGGTCCCTTATTGGTTCTAATTGCGCCGTAAGTACCAGCCGCTGGTTAAAAGATTGCTGGAATATACTATTAAAATTAGTGTCCCTAGAAATCAACCCTTTCCTTGCAGCCCTGTTGAGCCAATTGGTATCTGGCTGGGCGCCCAGCAAAAATCCGGCATCGGGCTGCATGCTACGCCAGTTACGGCCAAGGCTTTGGGTACTATCCATATAACCGGGCAAACGTGTGTTGGCATTTTCAGATACGGATACATTAACCTGCTTTAGGCTGCTTACCAGCTTGCCAAAAACCCTGCCCAGCGTGCCTACATAAGGCTGGTCGTTAGGGTCTTTTATTTTTATTGTCTTCAGCTTTTTAAACTCTTTTACTTTAAGCCCGTTTTTATTAACAAACCTAAATATGCTATCAGTACGGGTCATCGTATTTTTTGCCGGCTTTGGTACCTGTGGCTGGTCTATAACTTTAAAGAACTTCGATTTATTGTACAGCCTTGTAAGGTCTAATTGGGCGGTGGCTTCCCGCGTTTGGCCATTTTCTAAAATATTGCCTAGTTCTACTGCTAAACGGCTGGCACCTATCCAACGGTAAGTTGCCTGGTATTTCAGGTTAACAGTCGTCCAATCGAGCAGCGGAAATTTTGCTGTTGGCAACGTGTAAGAGAAGTTGGCGGTATGGTTGTACAGCGTGTTCCTTCCGCCTTTTAGCAGGTTTTTCCAAACAGTATCTTTCTTTTCTTTTGTATCAAGGCGGCCATTTGGCTCGTCAATACGTGAGTTATTGGTGGCATTAAAATCGAAATTTAAAGACCTTGTAAATGACCAGCGTAGTATATAATCCCTTTGAAAAGTAAAATACTTATCGTAAGTTTCGGGTATTTTGTATTTATCAGACCCAATACTTCGTGGCCTTACCGCACCAAACTGGCGCTGTACATCTGCCCTAAAACTTAATTGCGATGGAATGGGATTGAAGTTTAAATCTTTCACCAGGTCAAACCAATGTTTCTTCCTTTTAGTAAACCATTTCATTTTTTTAAAAGGCTCAATGTATTTAGGCTGCGGGGCAAAATTATAGCCAAGCACACCCCGGTGCCTTGTTATTTCATTGTGTTCTATTAAGGGGTTATGGGCTAAAATATCTATGTAAGAATAACTGACATCAAAATTTTCTATCTCATAAATTTTAGGCTTTTTGTTGCCTGTACGGTTTTTACGCACATTGGTAAAGTTGACAGTTTTTGTGCTTGTAAAATCTACCGCCGCATTTTTTATAGAATCCCGTTGGGCTGGCTTTACTGCGGCCAGTTTATCTTTCAGCTTAATATCCAGGTCGTATGGGTCAAACAATGGCTTGCTTACGGATTGGGAATAACTGGCAAAAACAGGTATAGAAATAGCTGCTTTTTTAGGAAGTAATTTTCCTAATTCTAAATTGGCGGCAATATCATATTGCGTCATGTCATCTTTGTACCGTTCATCTGCTTTTTGTTCTAAAGTACCAAAGCCATTGCTGTGGCCGGATATAGAACCTGTGACTGTGCCTAAATCTGCGAGGTTCATGTCCATCCTTGCTAAAGCACCCCATCCGCCATTTTCATTGATAGCAGAAAGCCGGAGTTCGTTCACCCATATTTCGCCGCAGGCGTTAGGGTTGGTAGCATTTTGAACGCCAATCAGCATACCTTTTATTTCGCCGAGGTTAGGGTCGCCAAGTATAGAATAGGTTTGTCCGTTGCGTTGTAAAGCGCTGTACATAATTGTTGGCACGCCGGTAATATTACGTTGTTGTTTTAGCTTAGGCAATACCGTAAGGTCGAGGTTTAAGCTATTGATAGCGCGCCATAAGGTATCATTATAGGCATCGCTATTAGCATCTAAAGTATTTGCACTTAGGGGCGTAAAGTAAAGCGGTATCTTAATTTCATAATAATTGCTTACAAAATCGGCACCTATCCGTATTACCGCATTCATCTCTTTATCCTTGATATTGTTAGGCGATTTACTATTGTTTTCCGCATGTATGTACATGGATAATTTGCCATATTGGCGAAAATCCCTATTGGCAAATGTTTGAAAAACACCTCTTGCATCTTTTGGCCCAAGCGCACAAAACCTAAGGCTCATGCTTTGTTCGTTCTGCAACAGGTTTACGCCATTGTTGCTTTCTACCTGCTGGCGCTGGATATCTTTAGGGGTACGGTAAGGCAATGGCGAACGTTTGTCGTTTTCTTCTATGTTGACAGCACCCACATTAAAATCTACACTGGTGGTGATAGGCGAATAAATGCCGGACGAATCAATCTTATTTTTAAAATTACGCCAGATGTTCCTGGTTAATTCCAGGCTACCAAAACGCATTACTACCGAATCTGTAAAGCCAGTTAAAAACATCCTCATAAAGCGGATGGATTTAAAATCGGGGATGTTGCCTACTTTATGGTTGTAAGAACCAATTGGCACCCTAAATTGATACCAGGTTTCGTTACGTGTATTACCATTGACTAACTTAATAGGCACAACTTTTTTATCAACGATAAAGTTTACGCCAATCTGCATGGTAGGGTCTGTGGTCGGCTTTATATCTACGATGTACTGAAAATATTCTTCCGACTCGTTCATGGTATTATCCTTGTTCAAATCTTCCGCATCGGGGTACAAAGTAGCGGCAGATGAATAAGCAGACCCATCATTTACCTGCGAGTTGCCTTGCGGGTTATTAAAGTTTTTATACCTTTTTAAAATACCATCCGTATTGGTAAACCTTGCATCCCTGTAATGTACATAATTATCTAAAGACGGATCGGCTGTTACTTGCTGCAATGCGTTGCTGCTTAAAATACCAGACAATACGTTCAGGTACGGTGCTCTTTTAATTCTTTCCGCATCATCGCCCATGCCGTCAAAACCAACATCCTGGTAAGCACGTTCTGTAGCATCACTGCTAAAAGCATTGGTTACCTGTATTGGGTTTAAAGGTGCATTTCCCCAAACAGTAGTGTTATCTAACTGTGCTGGTGAGTTAGGGGTAGGCATGCCATTTTCATAAAACCTACGCCCATCTTTTAACACATCTTCCGATATATTGCCTAAGTTAAAATACAGCTTACCGCCAGCGGTTGGCGAAACAGGCGCCTTTATAAAAGGGTCTTGTACCCAAAATTCTATAAATTCTACATTGGCTGTTTCAAAATCTGTTTGGTCTATACTCCGCATTAAGCCGCCCCACCTAAGCGCAGGGTTTTTTAAATTGTCGTTACCATCTATAGTGGCAGAAGAGGCATCATAATTATAAGGGCCTTTTTGGGTTGGGTAATAGGCAAGGTCAAAAGTGGTCAATTGGTTTTGCCCAAAACCAGTTGTCCTTTGCGGAAAAATTTCACTTTGTGTAACCAGGCGTACTTGTGGGTCGCTTAGCTCTTCCCTATTATTACCTAAAGGATTGTTAGAACCTTTATATAATTGTAGTGAAGGCTCAATTTGGTACCAGGCTATTTTTGCCCTGTTCTTTCCATAATCTAAATTATTATTTAAGATACCTTCTGGCAAAATTGGCTGGTTTGCCTCATCGGTAGCCCCTTGTGGCGTAGAGGCCAGGGCCCAGCTAATAGCAGGAAAACGAAGGTCGATACTAGATTGGCTTCCTTCGAAATCGTCAATATAAACCGTGCCTGCCGAGCCAGAGCCAATTTGTTTGGCATGCCCTGGTTTTAAATAAGCGCCTTCTGCATAAAAGTTAAGGGTAGATGGTGCAGTGGTTGAATAAAATGGCAGCTTATCTAATAATTTAGTAAGCCTTGGCAGGTCTTTTTTGTAATTTACATCCAGCCCATACATTGTGTTTCGTATCGGGTCATCGCCAATATTATTTTTTGTAAAGAAGGGCCGCTCTGCTAAACGGACCATTGTTGCGCCGATGGCAAGTTGTTCCTTGGCAGTGCTTTTAGCCAAATAATCTAGCCGAAGCCCGAGATAGCTTCTTTGCTGTATGCCGAAACCTGCATTATTTTCGAAACTTACTTGCACCGGCAAACCTGCATTTAGTATAGCCTGGTTGGTTACTTTAATGGTTCCCAAATCGTAATTGATATCATAATCCCTGCCTTCAACGAGCGTTTGCCCGCCAGCAGTAACTGTTACGCTGCCTTTGGGTATGTTGTAGCCAATACTAATATCTGCAGAGCCGGAAGTACGTGCAGACCCTTTTAAAACAAACCTGTTAAGGTTAGGGTATTGTTGCGCCACAGCTTTAATGGAATCATACAGTGCATAATACAATGTATCTTTTGCTGTAGAAGGCACTACATTATATATCTGTGTGGCAAGGTCGCGCCCAAAAGGCTGTAACACCGGAAAAACAATCCTGCTATATTGGGATATAATAGTAAAGCCTTCGACGTAATCGAATATCCCATCGGGTTGTGGGTCATTGTTATTATTAAGCCTATCCAGGTTTACCAAAGTTAAAATGGGTGTTCCCTGATTTTTATCACCAAAGGGCACATACCTTTTCCAGCCAAGGCTTGGCTCCTGGTATAATACATTTAATTTAAAATCGGTAGATGTTAACGTGCCATAACCGGCTGAGTAAACGTTCTTCATCATCAATTGCCAAATGGGCAATTGCGTACGCTGAGAGGTAGCTTTTAATAATTTAAGGAATAATACTTTTTGCGTTGCCTGTGTAGTATCCGGAGGAAGATCGGCAGAAAATTCACCTACCTGGTAAATACG
>JAYVUJ010000197.1:0-2568 GCA_043788035.1 Ferruginibacter sp.
CATCTGCATAACGAAGCAGTGCAAAAAGAAGAAAACCTTACCTTTTTGGAAGGCTGCATTGAAACGTTGCCGGCAGGCCAAAAACAAAGCGTTGAATTATTTTACCTGCAAAAAAAATGCTACAATGAAATTGTCGAAATAACCGGCTTTGAATGGAATAACGTAAGGAGCTTTATACAGAATGGAAAAAGAAATTTAAAATTGTGCATGGATCAAAAACACGCCAATAGTTGATGGGCAACAACCGGCTACATACAATCTATACTGCTGAAGATATTGAACAATATTTTTTAGGCAAGCTATCGCCTGCCGTTATGCACGATATGGAAAAAGCTGCGCTGGATGACCCATTTTTATCCGATGCGATGGATGGGTACGAAGCCATGAAAAATGCATCGTGGAAAAAAGAACTTGCCAAAGCAAGAGAAAGTATTTCCAATATAAAAAAAGAAGAAAAAATAGCCCCGGTAATACCAATCTTCCCATGGAAAAAAGTGTTGGCCGCATTGTTGATAATTAGTGCCGGCGCTGCGCTTACTTACCGGCTTATAAAAAATGCACCTCCGAAAAAAGAAACACAAGAGATAGCAAGCATAAATAAGGTCACTGCCGTTGATAATATTAATAAAGACACAGCAAGCTCAACCGCAGCTGCTGCACCAGTACAGCCAGGGGGTACAACTACAGAAACAAAAACCGGTAGTAAAACTTTAATAGCAGCGGTAAAGCCGATACAAGAAAATAATACAAAGAATACTTTGGCTGAACCGGTTGCAAAAAATATAGGCCAATCAAGCAACAAAAATAGGTTGGCTAATAACGAATCGGTTGTGGATAGTGCTACCAATGCAAGAACCACCACTTTACAAGAAGGTGATGTTGCAGCTAACAAATTACAAGAAGCTAAAAAAGTAATAGCACAAAGCAATGTGGCAAAAGGTTATGCCAAAGAAAGTTTGCTTAACCGCAAATTTATTGCAGCAGTACTTGCCCCAGATAATACGCCGCTACCGTATGCAAACGTGCAGGTTAAGCAAGATAATTTTGGTACGTACGCTGATGTAAAAGGCAAGTTTAGGCTTGTTAGCGAAGATAGCCTGCTTACTGTAGAAGTAAGCGCAGCGGGCTATACGCCTAAAATTGTAACGCTAAAAAGCGGTGTGCCACAAAATACTATTATATTGAACGAAATGCCTTTTGCTGATAAGGAAATTATACACTTTAAAAATAAATCAGCCGCCAAGCCTGCTACCGTAAACAGGCACGCCATGCAGATGGATACCGTAATGGAAGTAGAGCCACAGGATGGCTGGAACAATTACGATACCTATCTTTCTAACAACCTTACGCCTACAGATGAATTGCGCAAAAGTAATATCCATGGCGAAGTTGAGGTTTCTTTTGATGTGCAAAGCAATGGCATGGCAAACAATGTAAACATTGTAAAATCTTTATGTGCCGCCTGCGATGAAGAAGCACTACGTATTATTAAAGTAGGCCCGCAATGGAAGGTAAAAAAAGGCAAAAAAGAAAAAGGCAAAGTGAGGGTTAAATTTTAATGCCATCACCCCGTAATAAACAACCTCTTTTTTTCATTCATCTTTACATAATTTCGCTTTAAAATTTATCAAATGAAAAAATTACTTTTCGGTTGCATCATTGGCTGCTTGTTTATTAATAGTATGGCAGCGCAAGTAAAATTGCCAGCCGCATCCCCAACCCAAACCATTAAACAAGATTTTGGCATGGGCAGTATAGAATTGACCTACTCGAGACCCCGCGCTAAAGGAAGAAATGTTTTTCTCGACCTTGCCCCTTATGGAAAAATGTGGCGCACAGGAGCCAATGCCCCAACTAAACTAACCTTTACTGACCCAGTTGAAATTGGCGGTAAAAAGTTAGATTCTGGCACCTACGTTTTATACACCATACCCAACGAAGAAAGCTGGGAAGTCATCATTAATAAAGGACTAAAAAACTGGGGCATCGATGGCTACAAAGAAACTGAGGATGTAGTACGTTTTAAGGTGCCTGCAATTAAATTAAAAACAAAGATTGAAACCTTTACTATGCAGTTTGCCAATGTAAAAGGCGATAGCTGCGAGTTGCTGTTGACATGGGACAAAAGAGAAATTGCCATACCTATAACCGCGGATATAAACGATAAGATAAAAGCACAGATAGAAGCCGCTATGCTCACTGATAAAAAACCATACTGGCAAGCAGCACAATTTTATTTTGAGTATGAGAAAAATTTATCAAAAGCGTTAGAAAACATCAGCAAGGCAACAGAAGAAAACCCAAAAGCTTACTATATGTTTTTATACAAAGCCAGGATACAAAAAGAAATGGGCAATAACGCAGCAGCATTGGAAAGCTCAAAAGCTTCTTTATTTTTGGCAAAAGAAGCCAAGAATGATGATTATGTGCGGATGAATGAAAAGCTTCAAAAGGATTTAAAAAAATAAACGTTTAATTTAACGCAAAATGCCCTCCCTGATTAGGGATGGCATTTTGCGTTATTACCATTTAGACATAGCCCCAAATAAATACCCTAATTCATATTAT
>JAYVUJ010000198.1:0-3282 GCA_043788035.1 Ferruginibacter sp.
TGATGTGTACACCGTTTTTGCAAAAATTGATGGCGATAAATTCACAGGCTTTATTGTAGAACGTGATTTTGAAGGCTTTACACGAGGCCCGGAAGAACATAAAATGGGTATCAAAGGCTCATCAACCGTGCAACTCTATTTTCAAGATTGTAAAGTGCCGGTAGAAAATTTACTGGGCGAAATAGGAAAGGGTCACATTATCGCTTTCAACATTTTGAATATTGGTCGTTTAAAACTAGATGCAGCTACTTTGGGTGGTGCAAAACGTGCCGCCGATGCCAGCGTTCAGTACGCTAATACCAGAGAGCAATTCAAAATGCCAATTGCAAAATTCGGAGCTATTAAACATAAGTTGGCTGAAATGTGCATTAAGCTTTGGGTATGCGAAAGTGCGTTGTACCGTACCGCAAAATGGATTGATAATAAAGAACACGATCTTGAAAGCAGTGGTATACCTTTTAATCAAGCATTATTAGGTGCAGCCGAAGAGTTCGCTATTGAGTGTGCCATGCTAAAAGTATACGGTAGCGAAATGTTAGATTTTGTGGTTGATGAAGGTGTGCAAATACATGGTGGCAACGGTTTTAGCGATGAATATTTAATTAGCAAAGCTTATCGCGATAGTCGAATCAACCGTATTTACGAAGGAACGAACGAGATTAACCGTTTACTAACTGTTGACATGGTTTTAAAGCGTGCTATGAAAGGCAAACTAGATCTAATGGGTCCAGCTATGAACGTTCAAAAAGAATTGATGAGTATTCCAGATTTTGGTAGTGAAGATGAAGGTGCTTTTGCTAAGGAAATTAAATACATCAATAACTTTAAAAAAGCCATTTTAATGATTGCAGGTGCGGCCGTACAAAAGTTGATGATGACCCTGGATAAAGAGCAGGAAATACTGATGAATATTGCCGATATGTCTATCGAAATCTTTCATGCAGAAAGTGCATTATTACGTTTAATAAAATTAACCGATAAAAACGGCGAGGCTGCCACTAACATTCAGTCAGATATTACCAAAACCTACATTTACGATGTAGCCGATAAAATAAATAAAGCCGGTAAAGACGCCTTGAATGCTTTTGCCGAAGGTGATGAATTACGTATGATGCACATTGGCCTAAAACGCTTCACTAAAGTTGAGCCGTTTAACAGCAAAGATGCTCGTAGAAGAATTGCTGCAAAAATGATAGCCGATAATAAATACGCTATTTAAAATAATTATCCTCTTATGAAATGAAAACCAAAGGCCGTAGGAGGATAGTATTTTTTGTTACCAGCATTTGTAGTACCATACTGCTTCGGTTGCGTCGCACTCTTGTACGTTCTTATTGCTACGCAGCTTTTACCCAAGCCCATATTTACCCGTAAAAAAAGCTTAAAGTAGTTTATCATATAATAACTCCCATTCACCTTTCAGCCCACACTATTATCTTCGCCAAATGGAACAGTTGTTACAGCAAATAGAATTGTACAAGCAGGAAATTGCAGCTAGCGAAGCTGCCGATACCGAAGCCGTTGAAGCGTTTCGTATAAAATACCTCGGTACAAAAGGCTTAGTAAAAACAGTTATGGGCGAAATGAAAAACGTGCCCAACGATCAGAAAAAAGCCTTTGGACAAATTCTTAACGACTTTAAATTATTTACCGAAAATAAGTTTGAGGAGCTTAAAGAGTTAACAGCCAGTAGCCAGCAAACAACAGTTGCTATTGATTTGTCGTTGCCTGGCAGCCCTGTTGCTATTGGTACCCGTCATCCATTAAGCATTGTTCGTAACAAAATGGTTAGCATATTTAAGCGTCTTGGTTTTGCAGTATCTGAAGGCCCGGAAATTGAAGATGATTGGCACAACTTTGGTGCCATGAACCTGCCAAAAGATCATCCAGCACGTGATATGCAGGATACATTTTACATAAGCCAAAATCCAGCATGGCTGCTACGTACACATACCAGCAGTGTACAAGCAAGGGTAATGGAACATCAAAAGCCCCCAATTAGAGTTATTTGTCCGGGTCGAGTTTACCGCAACGAAACCATTAGTGCAAGAGCACATTGCTTTTTTCACCAGGTAGAAGGTTTGTATATTGATGAAAATGTAAGTTTTGCCGACTTAAAACAAACCTTATACTTTTTTGTGCAGGAGATGTTTGGCAAAGATGTAAAAGTGCGTTTTCGGCCGTCTTATTTTCCTTTTACCGAGCCAAGTGCCGAGATGGATATCAGCTGTTTAATTTGTGATAGTAAAGGCTGCAACGTTTGTAAACACACAGGTTGGGTAGAAATTTTAGGTAGCGGCATGGTACATCCAAAAGTGTTGGACAATTTTGATATTGATAGCAATAAATACACAGGCTTTGCTTTTGGTATGGGCGTTGAACGTATTTGCCAGTTAAAATATCAGGTAAATGATTTACGGTTATACAGCCAAAACGATGTACGCTTTTTAAAGCAATTTACCGGAGCCGTATAGCGGCTATTTAAGATGATACAAAACACGCACATCTATAAAATCGGCAAAATCGCCGCGGGCTAAAAAGCTGAAGCCAACCTTATAATTTGCTGAAACTTTATAAGTAATACCGTAGCGTTGGTAAAAACTTAGTAGAGGATTAATATTTCTCAGGTAAATGTTATTGTAATAATCGGTATTCCTATAAACATGGTAGCCGAGTTGTTGGCTTAAGGTAAACTTATCTAACAAAAACTCGTTTCCTACCAACACGCTTGCAAAAAAGCTAGAGGAATTATCTGATATATGCATTTTTGTTTCATGTAAGCCACCATCATAATAAGCTTCTATGCCAGCGGTAAAAGCATTAACGCTACTTACCTGTTTAGATGCTAATAACATACTTCCTATCAGCGGGTTTTTGTTGTATTTGTTTCCTACGCCACTCCACCCGTCTTTTGCCGAAGCGAAAATACCTACAAAGTATTTTACCCTGTTGCCAGTGCGCCACGACACATCTTTTACACGCTTATAACTTGGCAAGGCACTAGATACATTGTGATATAATACCCCTGCCGAAATAGATGGATAATTGACTCCACGGTTTGGTATAGCAAAGCCTGCGTTAGAATTATGATTAAAACTACCATTGGCATAGGCACTTAGTTGGTTGGTAATATGCACTGTTACCCCCAAGCTTAGTTGTAGGAACGAGTTGAGGTGCGATCCATAATTAAAGTTTGCTGTAAGGCTACTATCTGCCCTGTTAGGGTTGGGCTTTGTTAAATAACCTAGCCCCATGGCACCTTTAAGTCGTAATTCTGCACGG
>JAYVUJ010000199.1:0-4338 GCA_043788035.1 Ferruginibacter sp.
GTAGCGGTGCCATCGCCATTGTCTACCTTGCCACGAAACCGTCCATTGCCAACGCACATCAATGTATCCGGACAAGTAATATGCATCTCCGCACTATCCGGCTCATCGCTCTGTATATCTTTGCACGGGTACCAAACGCTGGCACCTAAACCCTGGCAGGCAATGCTTACCCATGGATTATTGAGGCTATCTTTTTTCCAAATAAGCCCACCATCCCACGGGGGATTTTTTGCTATGCGGGGCTTGCCGTGGTAGTAAACTGATAGCTTGCTTATTTTTTTTTGTTTATTGTTTTTTGTTGATGCAAAATAGGCGTTGCCTTCTTTTGTAAATTGTAAAAAGGTATTGTTACCAGTGGTGTTGTTTTCAATGATGCTATCCAAAACCATCGGCTCCTGCAAATCAATCTGCATCATATCCCCGTTCTTCAAAGCTTTAAAAGAGATAACATTATACCCACTAATTGTACTATCGGCCAAATTAAATTTTACATGCAAATCGTACTTGGTAGCATCCCACCAATCCCTGCCAGGGCCATTGCTGCCACGCAAAGTATCCGCATGGGTAAAAGTTGTTTTTTTGTTAAGCATCTGTGCAAAGCTGGCAGTAAAAGCCAGGTTTATAAAGCATACCAATAGTAGAAAGGTCTTATTCAATTTCATTGCATAAATTTATGTAGAAATAAATAAACCGGAGTGCTTAAAAATTAACCAGTATCAATTATACATTACCCATTATAGTTTCATGGCGCTACAACATTATCTATTATCAAGTAAAAAATTATCCATTAAAAATTATCCATTATCCATTATAGCAGTATCAATTACCCTGTTGTTTTCCTGCAACACTCACCAGCATCCTGATAAAAAAATATTTCATTATAACGAACAAACCGGTATCGCCTCATTGGACCCTGCCTTTGCAAAGAACCAGTCCATCATGTGGGCCATCCACCAACTATACAATACATTAATTGAGGTAGATGATAGTATGCACCTGAAGCCATCGCTCGCTAAAAGCTGGGATGTATCCGCAGCTAATACCACCTTCACCTTTCACCTGCGTACCGATGTTTATTTTCAGGATGATGCGGCTTTTATAAATGGTAAAGGAAGGTTGTTAAAAGCCAGCGATGTGGTGTACAGTTTTAACAGGATTATTGATAAGGATGTTGCTAGTCCGGGTGCCTGGATATTTAATAGCAGGGTAGATACCGCCCACGCTTTCACCGCCATAAACGACTCTACCTTTCAACTAAAATTAGCCCGCCCGTTTGAACCAATCCTCGGTATTTTAAGCATGCAATATTGTTCCATCGTACCTGCGGAAGCAGTCAGTAAATATGGAAACGATTTTCGCCGGCATCCCGTTGGTAGCGGGGCTTTTGCCATGGTAGCCTGGGAGGAAGGGCAGGCATTGATAATGAAAAAGAACAATCATTATTTTGAAAAAGATAGCCTGGGCAAACCATTGCCTTATTTAGATGGCATCAAAGTTTCCTTCTTCAACAGCAAGGCAACCGAGTTCCTCGAATTTCAACAAAACCGGCTTGATTTTATAAACGATATCGAAGCATCTTTTAAAGATGAGATATTAACCAAAACTGGCAACTTAAAAAAGCAATGGGAGGGCAAATTGCTGTTGCAAAAGTACCCTTATCTTAACACAGAATATTTAGGGATTTTGGTAGATGGAGAAAACGATCTGGTAAAAAAATCGCCGTTACGTTTGCAGAAAATAAGGCAGGCCATCAACTACGGCTTCGATAGAAAAAAGATGATGCTTTATCTCCGTAACTCGATAGGTACGGCTGCCGAAAGTGGCTTTGTACCCAAAGGCCTACCCAGTTACGATACCACAAAAGTTAAAGGCTACCATTACGATATCAATAAAGCAAAGCAGTTGCTGACCGAAGCAGGTTACCCCAATGGCACCAATTTACCAGCCATTAAATTACTAACCATCCCCGTTTATGCAGACCTTGCCAGTTACATCGCCAACGAGTTGCAACAGGCAGGCATCACTGTGCAGGTAGAAGTCATACAAAAAAGTTTATTGCTGGAACAAACGGCTAAATCGCAGGCATTATTTTTTAGGGGCAGTTGGATAGCAGATTATCCCGACGCTGAAAATTACCTAAGTGTTTTTTACGGAAAAAACCCTGCTCCACCAAACTATACCCGCTTTAAAAACACCGCCTATGATTTGCTCTACGATAAAGCAATGGCAGAAAAAACCGATTCATTAAGGTATCTCCTCTACCAGCAAATGGACCAGTTAATCTTAGATAATGCGCCAGTAGTGCCGCTTTGGTACGATATGGCTATCCACCTCGTACATACCAACATTATCAACTTTACCCCAACCGGGCTAAATTTATTAGAGCTGAGAAGGGTAGATGTCCTAAAAAAATAAAGGGCAAAAATTCTCATCTCCGCCCTTTCTATTAAACTACCTGTTTCAATTTATCTTTAAAAACTTTTTGAAATTTTTCAACCTTGGGCCTCACCACCATCTGGCAATACGGGTTGCCGCCGTTAAGGTTAAAGTAGTTGTCATGGTAATCTTCGGCAGGGTAAAATTTCACCAGCGGTTCCAGCGTAGTAACAATCGGGCTGCTCCATGCACCACTCCTATCAAGCTCCGCAATCTGCTTTTCAATAATTGCTTTCTGCTCCGGCGAACGGTAAAAAACTACGCTGCGGTACTGGGTACCTACATCTCCGCCTTGCCTGTTCAGCGTTGTAGGGTCATGCACTTTCCAAAACACTTCCATCAAATCCTCAAAGCTAATTTTAGCCGGGTCGTATTCAATATTCAAACATTCCGCATGCCCCGTACTGCCAGTGCAAACCTGCTTGTACGTGGGGTCAGCAACCTGTCCGCCACTGTAGCCGCTGGCAACTTTTTCCACGCCTTCCAACTGTTGAAACACCGCTTCGGTACACCAAAAACAACCAGTACCTACAGTGGCCGTTTCCAATGTTTTATTAGTATCGCTCATATTATTTGTTTAAAAGTAATAATTGTTAATACGCAAGTATTCATGTTAAAGCAATTTGCCTACTTACAATAACAATTTTAAGTAAAGAAGGTTTACTATAAATATTTTGGGCACCCCTGCGCGCCCGGGCTTTTCACTGCAATTTTTTTTTGCGGGCGGCCCGACAAAAAAAGGATTTCCGTTTCAATCCCTGGTGCATCGGCGCAATCAGCATCCATCATCTTATAAAACTTTTTGGGCACCGGTTTAAAATACATTAAAATCAACTTTTTCCTGAACATTATGCATCGAAATTCATTGTAGTACCTTTACCATAATATAAAATAAAATTAAAAAGAGGGTCACCGAATGAAATTTTTTCCAGAATCAGCCTTAGTACAATTAGAATACGAAAAAATAAAAACTTTATTGGCAGAATACGGGCGTACAGAATATGCCAAAGCAAAGGCTGCCGACTTACGCATACATACAAAAAAAGAATTTATAGAAACAGAACTGCGCCAGGGTTACGAGTATAAATTAATAATACAGACAGGTCAGTATTTCCCTAACGATTTTGTATTAAATATAAGCAGGGAATTAAAGCTGCTCTCCATACCCGGCGCAGTGCTTACAGGCGAGCAATTTTTATTTATCCGCAAGCTGGTAGAAAACACCGGCAATATTTTCCGGTGGTTCGATACTGAAAGAAGGCTGGCTTACCCGGCCCTAACAAAAATACTGCAGGATACCTATTATGAGAAGGTAATCATTGAAATGATTGATGATATCCTCGACGAGACTGGCAACGTAAAAGATAAAGCCAGCGAAGAACTGGCAAAAATAAGGATGAGCCTTTACCGCAAAAGGAACGAGCTTCGTAAGGTGTTCGATCGCCTTGTAGGCAAATTAAATAAGCAAGGCTACCTGGCAGATATTGAAGAAAGTTTTATGAACGGCAGAAGGGTACTTGCTGTATTTGCAGAACAAAAGCGCATGATAAAGGGTGTGCTGCACGGCGAAAGCGATAGTCGCCGTACCACCTTTATAGAGCCCGAAGAAACAACAGAACTTAACAATGATATTTTTTCGCTGGAGCATGAAGAGAGTAGGGAAGTGTATAAAATTTTACGGAAGCTTACGCAGCAGTTAAGTGTATATGCGCCCCTGCTTAAAACCTACCACGATACTGCAGGCGAGTTTGATTTTGTAAATGCCAAAGCCAAGTGGGCCATTGCCACCGGCGGCAACTTTCCACAAATATTTGATAAGGCGCATGTAAACCTTATTAATGCGTACCACCCTTTGTTGCTGCTTTACAACCAAAAAAGTAACAAGCCAACCGTACCGGTAAA
>JAYVUJ010000200.1:0-7127 GCA_043788035.1 Ferruginibacter sp.
TTTTTGAGCTGCTGCCTTCTTTTTGGTTAGGGCTTAAATACGATCTTCGCTGGATTGCTATCGTGCTGTTGCCGATTGCCTGCATTTCGTTATTCCCTAAATTTTCGCCCTTTTATTCTGAGCATTGTAAACGGGGCTGGACAATTTACCTGGCTATAGTAACTTTATTATTGCTGTTTTTTTTCGGGGCAGATTTTGGGCATTTTGCTTACGTTAGCACAAGGCTTAATGCAAGTGCCCTCAACTTTGCGGAAGATGCTAAAATTTCTTTTCAGATGTTATGGCAAAGCTATCCGGTTGTTTGGATAATTGCCGCTCTGCTTGGTACCGTGGCCATGATGGGCTGGATGTTTGCCCGCACACATGTAAGCATAGAAGAACGCAATATCAACGTACATAAATTTAGCTATAACCGCCGCTGGCATATGGCCACCATAGTTTTGCTTGGCTGGTTTTTATTTGGCTTTTTAACCCTGGCGCCTTTGCGCTGGCAAGATGCATTTGCATTAAATGATAATTTTAAAAGCTACCTGGCACTTAACCCTTTGCAGAATTTTGTTACCACGCTACGCTTTCGTAAGCCAGTAGTTGATGAAGGAAAAGCAAAGAAATATTTTCCTGTCATTAGTGATTTTTTGCGGTTAGGTAAAATAGGCGCGCCTGTTAATGGGTACGAGCGCATTGTAAACCCAGGCAGCAAATCTTTAGAGAGCCAGCCCAACGTAGTGCTGGTTATTTGCGAAAGCTTTAGCATGTATAAAAGCAGCATGAGCGGCAACCCTTTAAATAGCACGCCCTTTTTTAATAGCCTTACACAACAAGGCATATTTTTCGACCGCTGTTTTTCGCCCACTTTTGGTACCGCACGTGGCGTATTTGCAACCCTTACCGGCATACCAGATGTTCAGCTATCTAAGTTTAGCAGCCGCAACGAAGCATCATTGAACCAGTACAGCATCATCAATAATTTTGAAGGGTACGACAAGTTTTATTTCCTTGGCGGCAACAGCGGCTTTAATAATTTTCGTGGGCTGGTATCTAACATTACTGACGTACATATTTATGAAGAAGGAAAATTTAAATCGCCCAAATTGAACGTGTGGGGCATAAGCGACAAAAACCTATTTTTAGCAGCGGATAGTATACTGCAGCAACAGAAAAAGCCTTTCTTCACCATCATACAAACATCCGATAACCACCGGCCATACTCTATCCCCGAAGAAGATAAAGATTTTGTAAAACAAGTCATAAACGAAGATACCCTGCACAAATATGGCTTTGAATCTTTAGCCGAATTCAATGCTTTTTGTTATACTGATTATTGTTATAAAAAGTTTATCGAAGCTGCCAGAAAATCTGCTTATTTTGATAATACCATTTTTATTTTCATGGGCGACCATGGCGTAGAAGGTAATGCCAGTGAGGTATATCCATCAGCCTGGACAAATCAGCGCTTGAATGATGAACACATCCCGCTGTTGTTTTATGCACCCGCTTTATTATCTCCCGCAAAAATTAGCCATGCTGCTTCGCAGATAGATGTACTACCCACTTTAGCCGGCATGATACACCAGCCGTACACCAATAAAACTTTGGGCCGGGATATGCTGCATCCCGTAGGAAAAGAAAATGCGGCCTTCATTATCCATCACGATGAAGGTAAGATAGGCATAGTGAACGATGATTTTTTCTATATTAAAAACCTTTGGATAAACCAGGAAGAATTAGTTGCCGTACGCGCCGACGCACCAATATTAAATACACAACAAACAGATTCTGTAAAAAGGCATTTGTCAGAATTGACTTCTGCTATCTATGAAACGGCCAAATGGATGCTGGTAAATAATCATGGGAAGTAGCCTCCCTGCCCTCTAAAGGCGGGTTCTAGCGTATTCAAATTTATTAAACTTTAGCAATTGGTATAGACAAGAACACTCCTTTGGAGGGCTGGGAGGCTATATCTTCCGTGCAATCATAATAAGCCGCGGTGATTTTTTTATATCATAATTACCAAAATTATAATCGCCATACACTTTCTGAATCTGCAATCCCTGGTAGGCAAACATCTCTGTAAAATCCCCTAAAGAAAATTTGGCTACTTTTTCACGGTAGGTTAGTGGCTCTTGCAAAGCCTCGTCTTCAACCGTTATTTTTTTATAAAAATGGGTTTCATCGTACCACTTTGTAATGAAATAGTTTACGCCATCAATCTCTTTGTCAAACTGGTGTATTAAGTGGCCCTCGGCATAATGCACATTCAAATAATCCAGCACAAAGCAACCGGTTTCTTTTAAAGATTGGGCAATGGTACGTATGGAATTATCATGCTCCCGCCTGGTGGCGAAATAGCCAAAGCTGGTAAAAAAATTAAATGCAAAATCGTAGTAATTAATGCGGAAAGGCAGGCGCATGTCGTGCAGGTAAAAATGCAGGTTTTCTGTTTCGTGCAGCAGTGCTTCTTTAATACTGTCTTCGCTTAGGTCTATGCCGGTTACATCAAACCCTTTTTCTGCCAGGTGTATAGAATGCCTTCCCTTGCCGCAGGCTACATCCAGCATATAAGCTCCTGTAGCGGGTTTTAGCCCATCAATCAATTTGTCGATAAACTTTGCGGCTTCTTTCTCATCCCTGTTAAAATAAAGGTGATGATAGTAAGGGGAGTTAAACCAATCTTTAAACCACACATGATTTTCCATAACACCAATTTAGCCAAAGGTCTTTAATATAAGTACGCCAATGCCGTACACAAGGGTAGTTATAAAAATTCCTTTTGCCGTATTATCGCGGCCGCTATTTATATATAAGGTAAAAAATAAAGCATTTAATAATAAGGAAAGGCTTAATGCCACAGAGAGTGTTTTGTGCCCCGGCTCTACAACCATAAACTGGAGTACTTCTTTAAAAGAAAATACACTAAACTTGTATACCTTAAAGAGTACAACCCCTATTAACGGGGCTATAAAGCCTATTAAGGCACCAAACCAAATTTCATCTTTTTTAAAAATCATTTTATTTTCCAGGTTTTTTCCAGTTGCGCTTTTAAAGCATAGTTTGTTAAATCAAATTGCACAGGCACTACACTGATGTAGTTGTTTTCCAATGCCCAAACATCGGTATCTTTTCCTTTATCAAAATTTACAAAGGCACCGGTTAGCCAGTAATAATTTTTGCCATGAGGGTCTTTTCGCTGCTTAAAATCTTCTTCGTACTTAGCGTACGCCTGGCGGCAAAGCTTAACACCTTTAATGGCTTCTAAAGGCACGGCAGGTATATTGATGTTGAGCAACAAGTGCTTATCTAATTTCTTCTTTAGCAACGAGCTTACTATCTCTCTAATGTGGTGCCTGGCAGCCGAAAAGTCAGCCTCGTAATCATAGCTCATTAACGAAAACCCAATGCTCGGTATGCTTTCAATAGAAGCTTCCATGGCAGCACTCATCGTACCGCTATAAATTACATTGATAGAATGGTTGGCACCATGGTTAATACCGCTCAGGCACAAATCTGGCTTGCCATGCAATACCTTATCAACAGCAAGCTTTACACAATCCACAGGCGTACCGCTGGTTTGCCAGGCTTCCACGCCCTCAAAAATATCAACTTTATTCATACGCAAAGGCTGCCCAATTGTTATGGCGTGCCCCATGCCGCTTTGCGGCTTATCGGGCGCCACTATAACAATTTTACCAAGGCCTTTTACAGCTTCAACTAAATTGCGTATACCCGGCGCTGTAATACCATCATCATTGGTTATCAAAATTACAGGAATTTTTATTTTTGCAGTTTTCGCCATATAAGGGTTGAGTTTTTTATTATTCAATGCCGTTACGTTAAAGATTATAGATTTCTCTTTACCTCAGCCAAACCCTCTCCAAAAAAGAGCAAAGCCCTTAACTTGAGGGCATATTTATGATTTATTAATTAAAACCAGGCAATAAAGGCCTTGCGATTGCATGCCGGAATGGCCAAGGGATAGCAGCCAGTATCAACACAAAGGCAAGCCCGAAAAATACCAGCATCCGCTTATGTTTTATAGCAGCGGTGGCGCCCTTTTTTACAGATGCCCTGCCAATATGCACCAGTACCCAGGCAAGCAGCATCAACACCAAATGCTCCAAAGTAAAAAACCTTAAATAAGGGTCTTTTATATTATTACTCAAATCTTTCAGCCTGCTAAACCAGCCGTTGTTGATATACAATATCAGCCCAACCAATAATTGCACATCGCAGCTTATCATAAAAAAGAGGTTGCTGCGGTTGTCGTTTGCCGTGTAATCCCTTTTTGCAAAGTAGCCGGTGATGGCATTAAATACTGTCCATACGCCCAAAATTAAAATGACCCAGCGTAGCAAATTATGTAAACCCAGTATAAAAGTCATGTAGTTTTATTTTTTTACAAAAATACGGGCAAACATATTCATGTGTGCATATTTGTTGCTTGTAATTAAGGCATTGCAGCACAAAAAACTAAAGCTGGGCGCAGGTAATTTATTGTTAAGCCATCAGCAATTATTTAATAAACCGTAAACAATAAAAAGTAAAAAATAGTAAGCGCTAAGCCTAACAATCATTTTGTCATCGCATCAATTCAAAATAAAATACTGTTGGCTGCAAAGTTGTCAATAAGTAATATCGCTTTCCCCTGGGCTTATAAAAGCAATGTATGCACCTGCCTTGTGGTGCGTGCCTTCAATCCGTAAATTTTTATTTGGTATATATTCAAAATTTTCTTTCCCAGCATCAAACATAGTGGGCAACTCATCCATACGTATATCCCTGCTTAATAAATAAATAACGCCCTGCCCATTGGGGTAACTGGTAACTATATGTACTTCGCTTTGCAATGTAATATTACTACCGCCTACTATAAAATTGATAGTACCTGCAAAAACATCTGCGCCAGCAGGATTAGTAAGCTTAAAGTCATTGATAAAAGATTTTAGCGGTTTGCAGGCATGCTTCATAAAATTAAAAATTTAATAAGCTATTCCAAAAATAGAAATATAACTAGTACTCAATATACACACTTTAAAGCAGGATTTTTAAACTTAAATGATACAAACTTTTTCAAACTAAATATCAAGCTACCTGATAAATTTTTTGTATACTTATGTTGCCCGGCATTAAATCGTACAATAAATTAGAAAAAAAAATCGTGTAATAATTGTATATAGTACATTTACTTTTTTAAAGAATAAACCTATTTATAACATGACTATAAAAACAGTAGCCTCATTTGTATTATTGCTCCTGAATTTATCCTTATTGGCACAACAAAAAGTAACGCCGGTAATGAGCGGCAACCCATTGTTTAAAGGCTGGTATGCAGACCCTGAGGCAACCATCTTTAAAAGCCAATATTGGATATACCCTACCAGCTCTGCAAAATACGAAAAGCAAACATTTTTCGATTGCTTTTCATCCACCGATTTAATTACCTGGAAAAAGTATGGCAAAATTCTAGATACATCGGCTGTAAAGTGGGCCAAGCGTGCTATGTGGGCACCTGCTATTGTGGAAAAAAGCGGAAAATATTATTTGTTTTTTGGTGCCAACGATATACAAAATGATACAGAAAAAGGCGGCATTGGCGTAGCAGTTTCCGATAAGCCGGAAGGTCCTTTCAAAGATTATTTAGGCAAGCCTTTAATAGATAAATTCCATAACGGCGCACAACCAATTGACCAGTTTGTTTTTAGGGATACCACCGGCCAGTATTATATTATTTATGGCGGCTGGCAGCATTGCAATATTGCCCGCCTTAACAACAGCTTTACCGGGCTTATACCTTTTGAAGATGGTAGTACTTTTAAAGAAATAACACCAGCAGGTTATGTAGAAGGTTCTGTAATGTTTATACGTAATGACAAATATTATTTTATGTGGTCAGAAGGTGGGTGGACTGGCCCTGATTACAGCGTAGCTTATGCTGTGGCCAATTCGCCTTTTGGGCCTTTTAAAAGGGTAGGCAAAATCTTACAGCAAGATCCTGCTATCGCCAACGGCGCAGGGCACCACTCAGTAATTAAAATTCCGGGCCAGGATAAATATTACATCGTCTACCATCGCCGCCCCATAACAGAAACCGATGGCAACTCCAGGGAAACTTGTATTGAAAGGATGTACTTTGATGAAAATGGGCTAATAAAACCAGTGGTAATAACTAAAGAAGGTGTTGAAAAAAATAAGCTAAAATAGCCACCGTATAAATATTATTAATCGAATACAAATGCTGCCAAAAAATTATTTCCGGCAGCATTTTTATTTAACTATACCTATCATTCCGCCATGGGTAAGCGGCGCTTGAGTAGCCCTTCTCTTCCCAAAAACCAAGTCTGTCCTTTGGTAAAAATTCAATACGGCTTATCCACTTAGATCCCTTCCAGGCGTACAATTTCGGCGTTATCATCCGCAACGGGGCACCATGTTCTTTTGGTACTGGCGCATTTTCAAAAGTAGGTACCAGTAGCACATCGTTTTTCAAAGCTTCTTCCAGCGATAGGTTGGTGCTATAGCCATCGTAGCCATAACACATAATATGCGTAGCAGTATCTTTTGGGTGTACCAGTGCAGCCAGATCAGGCAGCTGCAAGCCGTTGCAATCCTTGTCCAGTTTACTCCAGGTAGTCACACAATGAAAGTCAGCTATATCGGCCGTTTGCGGCAACGCCATCAGCACGTCCCAGGTAAACGTAACAGAAGTATCAACTTCGCCGTTAATTACCAGCCGGCATTTATCAGGCAAAATATCCGGCGTTGTGCCAAGGTCAGGCACGGGCCAATTTTTTGTTATCGTTTGCCCTATCGATACTACAGGCATGCCATGCCGGTTAAGCACGCCAGTACCAAGCGGCTTGTTATCGCCAACAGATGGCGTCAATTTTATTTGATCTTCAAACCGAGCTTTAAATTTCATCCGGGCTTCAACCGTGCATTGTAACTTTTCAGGTTCTTCCGCACAATTTTTATTACTATTTAAGCATGCCTTATTAATTATTTAAGGTACTGCTTTTTGTAAGATGCTATTTATTTGGGCGTGCCCCAAGCCGCGGCGGCAAGGGGGCGGGCTATCATTCCAAAATCCGCAGCGCCTAAGCTACCTTTAAGCTCCGCTATTAAAAAGTTTA
>JAYVUJ010000201.1:0-4311 GCA_043788035.1 Ferruginibacter sp.
CAATCCGCAAATGGTAAATTGGTTTAATAATAGCTGGTTTAGCACCGGCGACCATCCTGCTAAACTGGTACCTTACCGTGGCTATATTGCGCCACCGCTCGATGGCATCTGGGTAACGGCACCTTACCTGCACAATGGCTCCGTGCCAGATTTAGCAGGCGTATTGAATAGTAAGGAACGGCCAAAATACTGGCAGCGGAATTTTATAGCACCAACTTATAATTACGATATACCCGGCTATGATTATACAATAAAGGATGCCGCAGGCAGCAGCGATATTTACAATACAACCTTAAAAGGATTTAGTAATGAGGGGCATTATTTTGGTGATAATTTATCGGATAAAGAAAGGCGTTCGGTGATTGAATATTTGAAGACGCTGTAGAAGCTAAGTCAGCCACAGTCCAGCCTCCCTGCTTTCCAAAGGAGGGTTTTTGAGTAAGCTGATTTAAAGACTATTGGTATACGTAACAGAGGCGCCCTAACGATATTTAATGAGAAATAGCAATTAGGCAGGAGCCAGGAACCCTCCTTTGGAGGGCTGGGAGGCTAAGAGTTTACTCAAAATGAATGAGAAACAAATTGAAGAGGCCTGAATTAAAGTTTACACCTTTTTAAAAAGCGTAAACTTTAATGAAGCGGACCATACAGGTAACCGTATACAGTAGCAAATTGAGGAGGAGTACCACAAAGCTATTTTCGTAGAAGGGAGTGACACAACGATGTTCCACATGGCTGCTGTATTTGCCAGGACAAAAAATTAATTGAAAATTAATTAATGGATCATCAATAATAATAGCATGGGCTGGATTTTGTGTTCATTGAACAGTGCCAACTAAAAATAATTAACTACAAACAATAAACATAGTTGAAGTCTACTAAAGGATATTTAATCATCAACGAATGGCTTGCTCAAAAAGGGCATCATCCGTTTTTATTTCAGCAACAAACCTGGGCAGAAATTATACAAGGCAAGAGTGGCTTGGTAAATGCACCAACCGGTTGTGGTAAAACATTTTCTATTTTTTTAGGGGCTATCATCGATTTTATTAATCACCATCCAACCAATTATCAGACAAAAACCAAGAGTGGCTTACAGCTTATTTGGATAACACCATTGCGTGCGCTGGCCAAAGATATTGGGCGTGCAATGGAAGCAGTAATTACTGAATTAGGTATGAGCTGGAAGGTGGGCATACGCAATGGCGACACTACTACAAGCGACCGTGCAAAACAAAAAAGGCAGATGCCGGAAGTGCTTATTATTACCCCGGAAAGCTTGCATTTGTTGCTGGCACAAAAACGGTATCCGGAAGTATTTACATCTTTAAAAATTGTAGCCGTTGATGAATGGCATGAACTATTGGGCAGCAAAAGAGGTGTGCAGGTTGAGCTGGCAATATCGCGGATTATTGCACTTAGAAATATTATACAAGCAACAAAGCCTGCTGAAAGATCGGTAAGTATTTGGGGCATCTCTGCAACTATTGGTAATTTGGAACAGGCAAGGGATGTACTGCTGGCTACTTTGAGCTATGCAGATAAACCGGGCAAAATAATAAAAGCTATCATCAATAAAAAAATTGAGGTAGAATCTATCCTTCCGGACGAGATAGAAAAATATCCATGGGCGGGGCATTTAGGCTTGAAGCTGGTGGAGAAAGTAATACCAATCATCCATAACAATAAGACTACGCTCATCTTCATCAACACCCGTGGCATGACCGAAAGATGGTACCAGGCACTGCTGAATGTAGCGCCGGAACTAGCAGGTGTTATTGCTTTGCATCATGGCAGTATTGAACAAGACTTAAGGCTATGGGTAGAAGATAATTTACATACCGGAAAATTGAAAGCGGTAGTCTGTACTGCCAGCTTAGATTTAGGCGTAGACTTTAGGCCCGTAGATACTGTGATACAAGTTGGCTCACCCAAAGGCGTTGCACGATTTTTGCAACGAGCCGGCAGAAGCGGGCACCAGCCGGATGCAACTAGCAAGATTTATTTTTTACCAACGCACTCATTAGAACTAGTGGAAGCTGCGGCACTTAAAACGGCTATTGCCCAAACACTTATTGAAAGCAGGGAGCCAATGTTATTATGCTTTGATGTGCTGGTGCAATACCTGTGTACCTTAGCTATATCAGATGGTTTTGTGCCTGCTCAAATTTATGAAGAAATTAAGAAAACATATTGCTTTAGCCATATTACAGCTGATGAATGGCAACAGCTGCTTTTCTTTTTAACCGCTGGTGGCGCTGCATTACAGCAATACGACGAGTATAAAAAAATTGAAGTTATTGATGGCGTGTACCAGATGACCAACCGTCGCATGGCCATGAGGCATCGCATGCACATCGGTACCATTGTGAGCGACTCTATGCTTAAAGTAAAATTTTTAGGCGGTGGTTATATTGGTGTTATTGAAGAATATTTTATCAGCCGGTTAACGCCTGGCGATGTATTTACACTGGCCGGAAGGAACCTTGAATATGTAATGATAAAAGATATGACGGCGCTGGTAAAAAAATCCAATTCCAGTAAATCTATTGTGCCTAGCTGGAACGGTGGTCGTATGCCATTGAGCGCTAACCTTGGGCAAATGTTGCGCAAGACATTTGATAAGGCCTTTGAAATGAATAACCTCGAACTTACTAAAAAAGAAAAGGCTAGCGAGCCTGAACTAACGGCACTTAAGCCGCTGTTTGGCCTGCAGCAGCAACTATCCCACATACCCAAAGAAAATGAATTGCTGATAGAGCATATAGAGACTAAAGATGGCTTTCATTTATTTGTATATCCGTTTGAAGGCCGGTTGGTGCATGAAGCTATGGCAGCCATATTAGCATGGCGCATTGGGCAGATAACACCCATCACTTTTTCGTTTGCGATGAACGATTACGGCTTTGAATTATTGAGTGACCAGCCCATACCAGTTGATGATACGAATGTGTACGATTTGTTTAGTTTGGATAATTTATTTGCAGACATTCAACGGTCTGTAAATAGTGTAGAAATGGCTAAGCGAAAGTTTAGGGATGTGGCGGTGATTGGAGGCCTGATATTTCAAGGCATGCCTGGTGAATATGTAAAACAACGGCACCTGCAAAACAGTGCCAGCTTGCTTTTTAGTGTTTTTAGCGAGTATGACCCAAAGAATATTTTACTAAGGCAGGCTTACCAGGAAGTGCTGGACCAGCAGATGGAAGAGGTACGGTTGAGGAATATGCTGGAACGTATACAGAAAGGCAATATCATTATTAAATTTCCGGTACGGTTAACGCCCTTTTGCTTTCCTTTAAAAGTCGATAGCTTAAGGGAAATGTTATCTTCAGAAAAATTGGAAGACCGGATAAAAAAGATGCAGGCGCAGCTTGCGCAATAATTTACAAATAGCGCCTGCATTACTATTAAATTAAAAGACGCCAGTTAATAAACCAGGTACTTTTTATGTACTGAATATAATATGATAAAGGTTATAGGAAACAACATAAAAATTACCGAAAATCCATTAAACATTCCTGCGCCCAAAAATAGCAGCCCTGAAACAATAGGTAATATTTCGCCTGCCAGCCAAAGTATGTAACCTTGCTTTTTTAAATTGCGCATTTCCACAGCGCCATAGATACATAGTGCAGCACCTACAATAGCCAGCAGCATAATAGGCAATTTATTTTCCATTGATTTTCTTGTTAGTTCCAGCATTTCTGGCCCCATCATTTTTTTTAAAATTGCGGGAGCTTCTGCCATTTTATCCTGGGCATCCACCATGGCTTTATATGATTTTTCTGCACTGATGTAAGTCCATACACTGCTGATAAGTGCAATGGCTGAACCAATAAAAGTTAAGATGGTTAACACATTTAATCCCGTTGGCAGGGCAGTTTTTTCGCCATTTGCAAAATCCAATACTTCTGATGTAGAGTTAGTTTCTGTCATAAATAATTTATTTTTATGTAAAGTAGCTACTTATTTTTTCATTTCAAAGGCAATTGCACATTAGTTATGCGCTGTGCAATTTACCTTTGTAGTAATGTCAGCTTTAATACCGCACACTATATTGGGCAATACTTTTTTACTATCGGCAGCCCGGTGTATATTTTGGGAAGAGGAAGGAATACTGATTATGAGCGACCTGCACCTCGGCAAGACAGGGCATTTCCGCAAATCAGGCATTGCCATACCGCAGGCTATATTTAAAGAAGATATGCAACGGCTGGTAACACAGCTCCAGATTTTTAAGCCGACGCAAGTAATTATTATTGGCGATATGTTTCATAGCCATGATAATAAAGAGCATGAATTCTTTTT
>JAYVUJ010000202.1:0-2790 GCA_043788035.1 Ferruginibacter sp.
GGTAGGTATGTGGTAAAAGCAATGCATGCCCATATCTAAATTGCCGGCAATTTTTTTTATTTTAACAGGTTTTATAGCTACTACCATATTTTTTCTATAAAAAATAAATATTGTCAATTTTATTTGATGTAAAGCAGGCACAAATGCTAAGCAATAATTTCTTTTTCCAGCATCATAAATTCCAGCTGCGTTAAGTGCCTGCCAGATATATTGTCTTCAATAAAAGTTTTTCTTTCGCCCGTATCTTCATAACCATGGCGCCGGTACCAGTCAATCAGCTCATCCCGCAGGCTTATTACCGACATGTAAATAGCTGTGCTGTGTAAGTGCTGGGCATATTCTTCCGCAGCCTTTAATAATTGTTTGCCTATGCCACTGCCTTGTAAATGTGGGGTTACGCTAAGCATGCCTAAATACAATTTGATGCCATGCTTTTGCAAGTTAACGCAACCTATAAGCTTTTGTTCATTGTTGCTATACCTTACAATAATACTATCCGGTATTTCAATTAATTCTTTAACACTGCTTTCATTGGTACGGGTGTTGCCACCAATAAGGTGCGCCTCATGCGTCCACCCTTTTTTTGCATCCTCGCCCCGGTAGGCTTTATTGAGCAAAGCTGTAATTGCCGCTGCATCTGCAGGCGTTGCAATAGTTATATGCGTGTTAGAAAATGTAAACATGATGGCGTGAAATTAAAATATTTTTTGAGTAATGATAAATAAATTCTTTGTTGTCTTTAAGCACTTCTTGTTCATAAGCACAACCTTACTCAATATAGGAGATGGCTTAAAAAGCTATAACAAAAACATAACGCTGCTTAACTATTTATAGCAAATGCTTTGCCTATTTTTAATTAATGTGAAGAGTGCAATTTAATTCTCATTTTATTTGTATGTTCCGTGGGGGTGCCTGTTTAAATAGTTGTTGAACTTGTATTTATCCCAGCGCAATAGCCTCTTTATAAAAAAATATGTCTGATGTATTTATCGCAGCGGGATAGGCTTTTTATAAAAGATATAGCTAATGCCTTTTATCCCAGCGGCATAACCTATTTATAAATTAATTTTTTTTTAAATGCTCCTATATAAAATCATGTTATGCTGAAGATGAAATCTTTATTTTTTGTGTTGATGATTGCATTGTACTCACCATTAATTAGTACTGCGCAAACCACACCATTACCAAAAAGTAAACATAAATTCGTTGTAATAGCCCACCGGGGCGACCATAGCAAAGCACCAGAAAATACACTAGAAGCTTACCAAAATGCCATTGACAACGGGGCAGATTTTGTAGAGATAGGCCTGCGACAAACAAAAGATAGCCAACTGATAATACTGCACAACGATAATATTATAGCCATGACAGGTTATGATGGGGAAGTAAAAGACATGCTCTTTGATTCTATCCGTAATAAAAAAGTACGCGATGCGTTTCATCCCGAATGGGGCTTACAAAATATACCAACTTTTAAAGAAGTACTGGAACTATGCAAAGGCAAAATAAATATTTACCTGGATTTTAAAGACGCGCCTGTTGCCGAAACCTTTAAAGAAATTCTAGCCGCAGGCATGCAGGAGCATGTAATAGTGTACATCAACCAACCCCACCAGTTTGAAGAATGGGGCACCATTGCCCCCATGATACCACTAATGATAAGCTTGCCACGAAGTATAGAGACCAAGGAGGAAATGAACAAGCTGCTGGTTACATTCGATATAGATATTTTAGATGGGGATTATACAGGATACAATGCCGAAACCGTGGCAGCCGCTAAAGCAAAACAAATACCTATTTGGGCAGATATACAATCGAAAAATGAAGGCTCTGTACAATGGGAAGCCGCATTGAAATTAGGTTTACAAGGGCTGCAAACCGACCATGTAAAAGAGTTAGTAAATTTCTTAATTCAAAAAGGGGTAAGGTAATAAAATAAAATTATTGAGAAATAAAGAAGTGGTTACTTTCCAAAAAACAGTTCCATTAATTCTTCTTCCTTGTTATTTTGTTGCTCCTCTTTTTTCCATTGGCGAAGCATATTTTTAACGTGCCGCAACCCCATATCGCTTTCAAAATCGCTAATTTCTATATCAAATTCCTGCACAATCTTTTTAGTCGCTTTTACTTCTGTTCTTACTATTTCTACAGGGTATTGCTGCACACTAAATCCAAATAACCTAAACAACAAAGCGTATGGAGGCTGTTGCGCAACCATTATTTTTTGGTATTCTAAATTGCTCGCCTGCTCCCTTAAAATTTCCAGGTATATTTTCAATTTTCCTTCCGTAAGGCTTTCTAAATGATCAGTCTCTTTATGTATCCATTTAAGCTCCAGCGTTAGCAGCGCATGTAAATTTTTAGCTTCGTATGCGGCAATTAGTTCTTTCATTAAAATACCTTTCTCTACTTTGCGCTCCTCGTCCTGTTCAAGGTCTGGGTGAAAAAGCTTTGCCAGCTGCTTATAAATAGTACTGATATTTTTCTGCTTCATCTCATCTATCGCCTTTCGCATCTTTTCACTTTCTTCTTGCTTGCTGGTCTTCTTTTTCTTTGCCTGCCTTTTCTGTTCCCGCAGTTCATTTTCAGCTTCTTTTTCTATTATTTTTTGCTGGGCTTCGGCAAACTTGGCAGCCATGGCGGCTTCATCCTCCATATCAATACCATCCATATTTACCTTCATTTTTTTCAAAATCTCTTTCATTTCAGCATCCCTTAATTCTTTCTCTTGCTGCACCATCTTATCATAACTAACACCTTCCAGCTCCGAAAAAATTTGTTGTATAACCT
>JAYVUJ010000203.1:0-4415 GCA_043788035.1 Ferruginibacter sp.
ACTTTCCGGATAGCCTTCCATGCTATCTACCAAACTTTTCAGTAGGGCATATTCATTCTTCTTGCTATCAAGCTTGCGGTTTTCATCTGCCAGTTCTGCACGCAGTGCTTCTAATACACGCTGGGTTTCAAAAATCTGTTCTTTGGTAAACTCGTGGTGGTCCTGTAATTGTTGAAGGGCTATTTTCTTTTGCTCCAGCTCATCTGCTTTCACTTTGCGGTCGGCTTCCAATTGTTGCAATTGTGCCTGGCGCTGTGCTTTTTCCTCCTGAGTTTGGATGATAGTGCGTTGTAAATTTTGTATGCTGGTATCGGCAACGGCTACCTTTTTTTCCGCTTCAAACTGGTTGCGCTGTATGGCCTGGTTCTCCCTGCGCAAGCCATCAATGCTACTGCGCTTTTCATCAAATATTGTACGTTTGTCTTCTACCGCTTCTTTTAAATCATCCAGGCGGCTTTCCAGTTCTTCCAGTTTTATTTCATCTTCACTTATTTGTAGGCTGGTAAATTGTATGCTTTCGTCAAGCCCTTTTAATTGCCCGCCAGCTTTTTGTAAAAAGTCGTTAAGCGTTTTTTCTCTTTCTTTTAAATATTGCAAACGCTGAGCTGCCAGGCTCTTTTCGCTTTCTTTGCTGCGGACTGCGCCCAGCATATCGTTAAATGCATGCTGCAGGTCTTGCAGGTTTTTTTCCTGAGAAATAAAGGTTAGTTTTTCCTGCTCCACTGCCGCATCTTCTGTAGCAATAGCCGCTTCCAGTTCAAAACGTTTATCTATTTCAATTTGCTGTTGCTGATTAAGGTGTTTGTAAGTAATATTAAACCCTTCCAGTGCCGCTTTGGCCAGTTCTACGCTTACTTCTTTATATTCTTTTTTAATCTCAAAATACTTCTCTGCTTTTTTTGCCTGGCTTTCTAAGCTTTTAAGCTGGTTGTTTATTTCGAATAACAAATCCTCAATACGGGCCAAATCCTGTTCTGTTGCATCCAGCTTTAGCTTAGCTTCTTTTTTACGTGTTTTATAGATTGTTATCCCCGCGGCCTGTTCCAGCATGCGGCGACGGCTATTTTCTTTATCCTTGATAATATCGTCTACCATGCCCAGTTCTATGATGGCATAACTATCGGTGCTAACGCCGGTATCCATAAACAAATTATGAATATCTTTTAGTCTGCAGGCCACATCATTTAAGCGGTATTCGCTCTCGCCGTTTTTATAATATTTACGGGTAACGGTTACCATGTTAAACTCCGTTGGCAACAGGTTTTTGGTATTTTCAAAGGTTAGGCTAACTTCGGCTAAGCCAGATGCAGAGCGGGTTTTACTGCCATTAAACACCAGGCTTTCCAGGTTTTCGCTACGCAGGTTGCTTATTTTATGCTCGCCAATAACCCAGCGGATGCTATCGATAATATTGCTTTTGCCACAGCCATTGGGTCCGATAACGCCAGTGATGCCTTCATCGAAATGAAGCACTGTTTTATCAGCAAAACTTTTAAACCCTTTAATTTCAAGACTCTTTAAACGCACGGTTTTTCTATTTAAGTAAGACGGCAAATATAGATTAATGGTTTAAGAAGTGAATTTGAATGTATGCACGAGTTATTAAGGGTTATCCACATGTTAGTAGGCAGATATATCTATAAAATATTAATATGTCTGCGATTGCATGGCTGTAGTCAATGGCAGGCTTAAAATTATCTTATTATTGCTGCGCAGGGGGTATGCGACCTATTATTTTGAAACCTCATTTAGCCGTATCAAATAATCTTTTATAAGCCTCATTTTTTCTGAGTAGGTTTGAGGAGATTCATAATTGTAAGGTTGAGCATCACGGTATTTTGAAGCGTAAATGTTAAAAGATTGAAGAAGGTCGGGGTGGCTTTCTAAAATTTTTTTCATGTGGCGGATGGTAGGTTCAATCACATCTCCATCCCTGCCCACAATCATTACATCGTATTGCTCATTATTTTTAGCGGTTGCCGTAGTGCCTGTAAGCCCAAATATAGCACCTGGTGCAATGGTCCTGTAGGTATATTTAAAAGTAAAAAATGGGTAGATGCCAATGTATTCCAGCCTCCAGTATCTTTTACTAAATAAAGAACTGGCAAATTTTACATACACATCGGAACCATCGCAAAAGCCCCATATATGTTTTATATTTTTTGTGCTATCTGCTAATTTATAAGTGGCGCCAATTGTTGTAGTATCTGTATTGTTTTTGGCTAAAGGCAAAACAGTAAATGGTTCTGTGATAGAAGGGGAGTTGCTTGAGTATTCTTCGTAGGTTTTGTAAAAACCTTTTTTAAGCTTCCTGCTATTGTAAATTTTAGCGGTGTCAATTTGTGCAAGTGATAATTGAAAAAAGAAAACAAACAATATTAATAGAGCGTATTTCATTGATGGTAAAGTAAATAAGTAATTGTAGTTTATTGCTGTATAGCTTGTAAGACATTTTGCTTATTGATTCCGTTGCGCAAAGAAAGGACTTATTTCGTTTCACAATCTATATACACCACAATAAACCTGCGGATTAGTAAGCCACGAAGCTTCTGTATAATGTATTAATGCTATTTTTTACCATAGCAAAATTATTACAAAATACAATTCTGTTTCTGCGTTGCTATTACTAAGTCCCAATATTAAAATCTACTTGTTTTAATTAAGTAAGAAAGGTTAAACGAGTGGCTGGTTTAATACAATCCAATAAGTGCCGATGTTTTTTATTGCCTGGGTAAATCCATCGAAATTTACGGGCTTAACTATATAGCTGTTTGCCCCGAGGTTATAGCATTTTTTTATATCCGGGCTTTCGTTGCTGGAAGTAAGTACTACTATCGGTATCATCTTTGTTATTGGATTAGATTTTATTTTTTCCAGCACTTCTATGCCATTAACTTTTGGCATTTGTATATCCAGCAACATCATTTTGGGCAAATATTCAATTTCTCTAATGCCTTTATATTTACCAGTGCAAAAAATAAAATCCAGGGCTTCTTCACCATCTTTTACGTGCACCAGGTTATGGGCCATATTGTGCTTTGTTAACTCACGTATGGTAAGTTCAGCATCATCAAGGTTATCTTCTACAAGCAATATGTCTACTAAATTGTAATTCATAGTTTTACATTTTTGGGATTAACAAATTTTAATAAGACGATTTTATGTTTACGATAATTAAATACAGTTAATAATTTTCATAGCAGTTTTTAAGGTTTATTAAATTATTTTGGCAACGAAAAGTAAAAGCAAGCTCCCTGTCCTGGTATAGCATTTGCCCATACTTTACCACCATGCTTGGTAATTATTTTTTCAACAATGGCTAGTCCCACGCCAGTACCTTCAAATTCGGTATCGTTATGCAGCCTTTGAAACACTTTAAACAATTTTTCTTTATATTTCAAATCAAACCCAACACCATTATCCTTTATAAAAAATACATTTTCCTTAGTGGTTTCATTAACCCCTATCTCAATAACGGGATGTTTATTTTTTGCAGAGTATTTTATGGCATTGCTAATTAAGTTTACCCATACCTGCCTTATAGCAGTGATATCAGCTTTAACGTTGGGCAATTGGGCAACCGTCCAAATTACCGGAGTGTTGGCTTCGGCCACTAATTCATTCACAACCTCACGCATGCTAATATTTGTTTTGGTAAGCTGCCGGCGGCTTAGCCTGGAAAAGCTAAGTAAGCCATCAATAAGTTTGCCCATTTTAAGCGTATTGTTTTTAATAACACTAGCCAGCCGTTTTGCCTCATCATCCAGTTGGTTTATGTAGTCATATTCCAAAATAGAAGTAAAGCCAACAATGGCACGTAAAGGCGCCCTTAAATCGTGGGATATCGAATAGGAAAAAGCCTCTAATTCTTCATTACTTTTTTTTAATTGCTTAGTACGGAAGGCTACTTTTTGTTCTAATTCTATGTTTATCTTTTTTACTTTTTCTTCTGCTTTTTTACGTTCTGTTATATTATCCAACAAAAGCACAAAATAATTTTTTTGAGGGCTATATACAGATACTGAAATCCATTTATCCCATGGAGATACATAGGTTTCAAATTTGGCAGCATTGCCTGTTAGCAATACTTCTTCAATTATTCTCTGGTAGCTTTCATCACTAAAGAATAGCTCTGGCATAACAGCAGATATTTTTTTGCCGGTAATGCCTTTTATCCCCATCAACAGTTCGTATTCGTTATTTACTGCCAGGTAAATAAAGTCGTTTAGCCTGCCATCTTTATAAATGGCTACGCAATAAGCAAAGCCGTGAAGCATATTTTCAAACAAGCTGCGGTACATCTTTTCGCTGCTTTCAACTTTTTTTACAGCTTCTATCCTTTCTGTAACATTGCGAAAATTAAAAACAATTGCCTTAATGTCCTCATCATCCAGCAAATTAGTTATAATGCCCTC
>JAYVUJ010000204.1:0-2703 GCA_043788035.1 Ferruginibacter sp.
GTATTTTATCCAACGGAATAACCTAACAGACGAAATAAGATGCCAGATAATAACATTTAATTACAGAAATATATAACCACCATTATTAGTAACATCTTAACCAATAAAAATGTATTGTAAAATTAAGTACCTAAGCTTTATCGTATTGTTGTTAGCCACAACTTTTACACAAGCTCAAAAAAGTAAAAAGCAGGTAATTACTGCAAGCGCACCTGCCACAGTTTGGCCGATACAAAAAGCCAACGCCTGGTACGCTCAGCACAAATGGCTTACCGGTGCCAACTACATCCCTGCAACTGCTATCAATCAGTTAGAAATGTGGCAGGCAGATACTTTTGATTCTGTAACTATCGATAAGGAGCTTGGCTGGGCACAAGGCATTGGTTTTAATACATTGAGGGTTTTCCTTCATTCGGTAGCGTGGAAAGAAGACCCTGATGGGTTTAAAAAAAGAATGGGTACTTTTTTAACCATTGCCGATAAGCACCACATTGAACCATTATTTGTTTTTTTTGATGATTGCTGGTTGAAAGAACCAAAGGCAGGCAAACAGCCAGCGCCAAAGCCTGGCATACATAACTCAGGCTGGGTACAAGATCCAGGCTGGCCAGCTTCAGCAGAAGAAACCAATTTTGCTGGTTTGGAAAAATATGTGAAAGATGTACTTACTACTTTTGCGCACGATAAAAGGATACTGTTATGGGACTTGTACAATGAGCCGGGTAATAGCGGCAAAGGAGATTCAACCTTGCCATTGCTTACTAAAATATTTCAATGGGCAAGAGAAGTTAATCCTGACCAACCCATATCCGCAGGCATGTGGGCATGGGACTTAGAAAAATTATCAAGCTTTCAATTATTGAATTCAGATGTACTTACTTACCATGATTATGATGAAGTAGCGCCACATAAAAAAGTAATACAAATATTAAAAGCAAGTGGTAGGCCATTAATTTGCACAGAGTATATGGCCCGTACCCGTAATAGCCGTTTTGCTACGGTGTTGCCCATGTTAAAAAGCGAGCATGTAGGTGCAATTAATTGGGGCTTTGTTGCCGGAAAGACAAATACAATCTATGCCTGGGATTCGCCAATGCCTGATGCAGGCCAGCCAACAGAATGGTTCCATGATATTTTTAAGGTAGATGGAACGCCATACCGCGAAGATGAAGTGCAGCTGATAAAAAAATTAAACGAAGTTAAATAAGGACTATAAACTAATGCCGTTAAGTTGTGGGTTTATATGTTTTCCTTTACTTCTCACTAACCATTTTCATTAGATTGGAAAGGGCTTAACTTAATGCCATTGGATTGCAAACACTAAGTATGGCTTTTTTATTCACAAAAAAGAGGGATTTAGGCTTTATCCTTTTTATGGGTTGCAATGGGTAGCATTAAGGTTTTTGGTTAAGGCTTTAATGCTACAATTTTTCATTTAAACAGTAGCCTATTCGTTGTTAGGCGTATCTTCATTATCATTAATATCTGCTGAATAAGAAAACTTTACTGCATAACAATGCATTTTTTGTAATGCGGTTGCTTTAATACCAGTAAATAAAAAGTTATATTTTTTTACGGCCTTAGTCAACAGTTATAATGAGTGAAATTATTTTAAAAGTAACGCTGATGGATATAGCACGGGAATTAAATATTACCGCGGCTACTGTATCCCGTGCGCTTAACGACCATCCGGCCATAAAAGATGCTACCAAAAAACTGGTAAAGGAGGCAGCACAAAAATTACAGTACCAGCCTAATAAAATTGCCTCTTCGTTACGGCTTGGCAAGTCTAATATTATTGGCGTAATTATCCCAAGCGCAGAAATTAATTTTTTTGGTTCCGTAATACACGGCATTGAAAAAGTAGCCAACGAAAATAATTACAACGTCCTCATTTACCAAACCAACGAGTCATACGAATACGAGAAAAGAGGCGTACAGACTTTTTTACAATCGCAGGTAGATGGCGTACTGGCTTCCATCTCAAAAAATACCATTAACCTTGACCATTACAGTGAAATAAAAAAACGTGGCGTGCCATTGGTTTTGTTTGATAGGGCCATTGATACGTTAGGTGTTTCGGCTGTTGTAGTAGATTATTATGCAGGCGCCTTAGCTGCCACCAAACACCTAATACAACAGGGCTGCAAGCGTATTGCACATATAGGCGGGCAGCAGCATGTAAGTATTTTTAACCAGCGGTTAAAGGGATATATAGATGCATTGAATGTGTTCGGTGTACCTGTAGATGACGACTTGATAGTGTACGGTAAAGTAAGCATAGATTCTGGCAGGGATTGTATGACAAAGTTATTGGGACTACCACTAATTCCGGATGCAGTTTTTGCGGTGGAAGATTTTACGGCGCTCGGTGCCATGCAATCCATAAAGGCAGCCAATAAAAAAATACCTGCTGATATTGCGATTGTAGGTTTTGCCAATGAACCATTTGGCGAGTACATTTCACCCTCCTTATCAACCGTAAACCAACAAACTGTACAGATGGGTGAAGAGGCTGCAAAGCTTTTTTTCGAGTCATTCAATAATAAAAACCGCTTCGATTATAATCCGCGTAAATTGGTTTTGCAACCCGAGTTGATTTGCCGGCAATCGAGCTTAAAAAAGTGATGAGTATTGAGTAATGAGTTCTTTCTGATAAACTACGCTTTTAAATTAATGAAGGGCCGGAGCGTGTTCATTTAA
>JAYVUJ010000205.1:0-8428 GCA_043788035.1 Ferruginibacter sp.
CTAAAATTAAGGTAAAAAAACGTAATAACAATGAACTGTATTACGTTTTTTTAAATTAGCTTGTTAGACGGGGTAAATTTGGGCGGAGTTAGGGATTAACCGGTGCGGCGGCAAAGGCTCGCTACTCTCGTTTTATTGGATTTTACAACAAAAAATATTCACACTCAAATGTTTGCTTAGCAGCGTAAATGATGAACTACACCGTGTTTTTATGCACGGTGAAGTAAAATCTTTGCTGTAGCCACAAGCAACACCTTTAGGTATACCGCTTACTACCATAGAAATGCCTAACAGCTCGGCATGAGCAAGTATGAAGTCATATTAGGCACCAAAATACTTCAACTTAAACAACAAGGCTTTACACATACGATATTGGGCGATATTTTAAAACGCACATCAAATTTACTAAGGAAGAAATAGTATATAAGCAATATAAGGCGCCTTTAAATAATGATGATAATTGCAACCTCCCTATAGCTACTGCAGTAATGCAATATAATTTTTGGTTTTGTAATTTGTGGTAGCCCTTTTGGTGATTAAAATTTTTCTCAATAAAAAACCGCCCCATAAAGAGCGGTTTTTTATTTATCAATAGATAAAATTAATTTCTGCTGCTCAGCTTTGATAACAACCTCAGTATTTCAAGGTATAACCAAACAATAGTAACCATCAAGCCAAATGCTCCGTACCATTCCATATATTTAGGAGCTCCTGCTGCTGTGCCCTGCTCAATCATATCAAAATCTAATATAAGGTTAAGTGCTGCAATGGCTACTATAAATAAAGAAATGCCAATGCCTAATAAAGACCCTTCGTGTAAAAATGCCATGTCTATGCCAAACATCCTTACTACCATGGCTATCAAATAAAATACAGCTATGCCCATTGTCGCAGTAATAACAACCGACTTAAATTTTTCTGTTGCCTTAATAATTTTAAAGCTGTACAAAAAGTACATGGCAATAGCAGTACCAAAGGTTAAGCCAACTGCATTCATGATTATGTTAGGTGCTTTGGCCGCAAACGCATCGTTGTATATGGCAGATATAGCGCCTAAAAAAAGCCCTTCCATTAAAGCGTATAGTGGTGCTAAATAGCCTGCCCATTCTTTTTTAAAAATTATTACCAACGCTATTACTAAGCCGCCAATAAGCCCGGTCCATATAAGTGGCTGTACATTGCCGCCGCCTGCAAATTCTTTCCATGAATAATAAGCAGAACCCATTAACATTAAAAGCATGAACCCGAATTTATTTAGCGTCCCTTTCAACGTCATGGTTTCGCTGCTGCCACCTACGAAAACTGTTTGAAAATTTTTCTCTGATAATGCTGGATTACCTGATTTAAATAAAGACATAATAGTTATTTTTTAGGCAGTAAATTTAATTAATTTTATTATCAATTATTATAAATCATTTATTGTATTGGTGTTAAATTTTAAAGATGCCAGATAAGTTTACGGTAACAATATTCTTTTCTCCTGCAGAAAATAACCTGTAAATGCCAAAACAAAAAATAAAAATGATTGTAACTTGCAGTAATTTATAAAATATGAGCAGAATAGAACAGGTGTTGCCTGAAGTAGTAATAAAATTTGCAGGCGATAGTGGCGATGGCATGCAGCTTACCGGTAGCCAATTTACTAACAATACAGCTTTACTGGGCATTGACCTGGCAACTTTCCCTGATTTTCCGGCAGAGATAAGGGCTCCCATAGGCACATTGCCCGGCGTAAGCGGTTACCAGCTACGTTTTAGCAGCGACAGGATATTTACCCCCGGCGATGCCTGCGATGTACTGGTAGCCATGAATGCGGCTGCTTTAAAAGTAAATTTAAAAGCACTTAAGCCAGGCGGTATTATTATAGCTAATATAGAAGGGTTCGATAGCAAAAACTTAAGGCTGGCAAATTATACAGAAGGCATAAACCCGCTGGATGACCATAGCCTTGATAGCTACCACCTGATAAAGATTGATGTTACTAAAATGACCAGGGAAGCCCTAAAGGAATTTACCATGGGCACCAAAGAAAAAGACCGTGCAAAAAATATGTTTGTGCTAGGCTTTTTATACTGGATGTACAACCGTGAAATGGACAACACTATTGAGTTTATAAAAGATAAATTTGGTAAGAAACAAGAGATTTTTGAAAGCAACATTAAGGCGTTACAGGCAGGCTATAATTACGGAGATACCACCGAAACCTTTACCACCCGTTATAAAGTTGAAAAAGCAAAGATGGATGCCGGCACTTATCGCTCCATTATGGGCAACCAGGCCTTAAGTTATGGCATTATTGCCGCAGCGCAAAAAAGCGGGCTCCCTCTATTTTTGGGCAGTTACCCAATTACGCCAGCCAGTGATATTTTGCATGAGCTAAGCAAATATAAAAACTTTTCTATAAAAACATTTCAGGCAGAAGATGAGATAGCAGCTATTACCAGTTGCATTGGCGCAAGTTATGGTGGCAGTTTAGCGGTTACTACCACTAGCGGTCCGGGCATGGCGTTAAAGGCAGAAGCAATGGGTTTAGCAGTCATGCTGGAAATACCTTTGCTGATAGTTAACGTACAACGCGGCGGGCCAAGCACTGGCTTGCCAACAAAAACGGAGCAAAGCGATTTAATGCAAGCTTATTACGGCCGCAATGGCGAGTGCCCCATGCCAATAGTTTCTGCGGCTACGCCTAGTGATTGTTTTGCTGCGGTGTATGAAGCTATAAGGATAAGCGTACAGCACATGACCCCGGTTATTTTTTTAAGCGATGGTTACATTGCCAATGGTGCTGAGCCATGGAAATTTCCTACGGCAGATGAATTGCTGGAAATAAAGGTTTCTTTTGCTTCGCAGAATTTTGCGGGAGACACTGATGACCATGGTAAATTTCAACCTTACAAAAGAGATGAAAGATTAGTGCGCCCATGGGCAATACCCGGTACAGCAGGGTTAGAGCATAGGGTTGGTGGCTTAGAAAAACAAGACATTACCGGCAACATAAGTTACGACCCGGAAAACCACCAGCACATGGTAAAAACCAGGCAGGCAAAGGTTGATTTAATTGCTAACCATATACCCGACCAAAAACTGGATAGCGGAGAAGCAAAAGGAAAAGTATTGGTTGTAGGCTGGGGAAGTACTTACGGAGCTATTAAAAGTGCTTGTAAAGAATTACAGGCCCAGGGCGTAGCAGTTTCTCATGCGCACCTGCGCTATATACGTCCGTTCCCTAAAAATTTGGGTGATATCATTAAAAACTTTGACCACGTTTTAATACCGGAAATAAACAACGGGCAACTAATAAAAATTATAAGGGATGTTTATTTTGTAGATGCAAAAGGCTATAATAAAATAATGGGCATACCTATTACAAAAGGCGAGTTGATAGAAGAAATTAAGAAGATGCTGGAGTAATTAACCCATAATCATATTATTGTGTAAAGCCAGTTCAATTTAAAAAGAACTGGCTTTGTTATTTGGTAAGTTTGGGACATTTGTTTTTAAAAAATTTGAAATGCGGGACCTGGTAATAAGCCCCACAGTACATAAAAAAGATCCACAAAAAATAACTTTAAAATAGTGAGAGGTGCCCGGCTGCCATTCGGACTGCCCTTTGTAGATCAACATACTATTGAATTTACCGGGGCAACAAAAAACACGATTTTTAAAACAACTTTATTTACAGCATTTCCACTATATCTTAAAGAGATAAAACTGCAGAAATTTTTTAACTGGCTCAGCAGGCAATAGTACTTTGTTAAATAAGATAATGCCAGCGGTGGCGCAGGTTATACCGGCTAAAACATCTAACACATAATGATGGCTTGTATACACGGCGGCAAACCAGATACCCACCATTACGATGGCGAAAATGATGTTGAACCAACCCATTTTTTTCTTTAAACCATAGTAAAATACAATTAAGGGGTAAGATGAATGCAGGGAAGGCATTGCCGCAAAGACGTTAGACCCTTTTGCGTAAATACTTCTAAAAATGCCTGCATTAAAATAATCGTCAAACTTTTGTAAGCCTGCGCTATTGCCGGGTGTATGCGCAATAAAAAAAGCGCCATATTTTTGTACATACCATGGCGGTGCTGCCGGATAAACATAGTAAATAATAAAGCCTATCATATTTACCAACACAAAAGTTAGCGAAAATTGCAGGAATATTTTTTTATCAGTAAAAAAAAGATAAGCGGCAAACGCCATCGGTACAGGTATCCAGCATAAATAAAATATGCCGGCCATAACATCCAAAAAGGTACTGGTATGGGTTAGCCAAAATTCGTTAGGCGTAATTATAGTGCTGTTTTGACGAATGCCAAACACAACTTTCTCCGCATTATGCAGATCCATAATGTGTACGGCATTAAAATTATAATTGGGGAAGGCTTTCATATAATCGAACAGAATCCAATACACGATAAAAATAGAGAATCCGATAATAAATTTTCTACTGGTGATAGTGCTGAAATAGGCAAGGCAAAAAATACCTGCCAATATTACCTGGTCTGTTTTAAAGCCAACCAATACAAAAGAAACAAGAAAATACAAAACAACAATACCTAAAATAGCCGCCGTATTTTGAAGGGAGTAAAAATTAGTCTTGGGGCTGTAATTTCTCATTAACTGTTTTTGGTTGCTTTTCTTCAAAACCCGACCTTAAAATAATATCCCATAAAGAAGTGCTGACCCCGTAGCCTTTTTCGGGGTTTTGATAATGGTGCAGCATATGGTGTTGTTTTACTTTTTTCATAAGCCCACTTTTAAAATTATAGTGGTGCATGGCATAATGAAGCATATCATACATTAGATAGCCTATTAAAAATCCCGGAAAAAAAGCATATAGCAACGGTGTTTTTAAAAAAGTAGCAAACAAAAGGTAAAATCCTGTAGATAATGGCAAGCTCACTGATGGTGGTAATACCAGGCGCTTTTTATCTCGCGGGTAATCGTGGTGCACGCCATGCATAATGAACGACAACTTTTTTCCCCAATCGGTTGTAGGGTGAAAATGAAAAATAAAACGATGCATAAGGTATTCAGTTGCCGTCCAAACTGCAATGCCAATGGCAAAATATAACCCAAAATTTAGTAGGCTGATACCACCTGTAATAGCCTTGTAAATAAATATGGCAATTGCTGGTAAAAAAATAAATAGCGGCACAGCAAAATGTACTTTAGAGAGGCTTTCCATAAAGCCATTTTTAAACATTCTTATCGATTCTTCGGAATTTGAAATATAATTTTTTTTCATTACTATTACTTTCTACAATTAAATCAAATTTTAAGCCTTTGTTTTACCAGCAATTTGGTAGTAGGGTCAAGGCCTGTCAACTCTACATATTCAATATTAGGCGACCAAAACGAGCCCCCCTGTTTAATATGAATATAAATTTTTGTAAGTATTACCTGTTTGCTATTGATAGCCGTATAAACGTGAAATTGTTTATCTGTAGCCTGCATAAGGTACATTTTATACTTTTTATAAGATACAAAATTAAGTTCGTATTTGTTTGCACTTATCTCTTTGCAATTAATGCCATAGGCAAATTTTCTTTGTATATAGCTTAAGTCTTCCTTTTGTCCTTTATCCTCGTACCTTAACCAAAAAACATTAATGGGGTCATCTTTATCAACTACTCCATCTTTATAATTAAGCTCGCAAATAATAGTATTTGTATTAGGGGTGCGCTGCAAAAAAAATAGCTGCTTTACATTGCCTGAGGGCACCGGAAAAGTAGCATTTTGCGCTTCTGCAAAGGTAAATAAAGCAGAAATGCCCAGTATTACTAGTATAAAAAAAATGTTTTTTTTCATTAAAGAATCACTAATTGTTCAAGGCATCTAATGCTTTTTTTGCATCCATTAGCCTTTTTATTGCTGTTATATTTGTAAGTACTGCCAATACTAATATTGGTAAAGTAAAAACTGTCATGGTTTCAAAAATATGAAAAGAAATACCTGGCACATAATATTTATAATTGCCACCAATAAAATGACCGGTTATACCACAAGCCAACGCTGCAACTGCAATTAAAATTACCCTTTCTGGCCTTTGCATTAAGCCACCTTTATTTGGTATACCCAGCCCTTCACTCCTTGCTCTGGTATAACTTACCATCATAGAGCCAATTAAAGCGATAAAAGCTGCTAAGGAACTAAAAAAATAATGATGGGCAACCAAGTAATAACAAATACCTAAAAACATAATTAATTCGCTGTACCTATCCAAAACAGAATCAAACAATGCACCGAATGTAGAGCTCATATTACCAAGCCTTGCCACCTGCCCATCTAACATATCAAACAAACCGGCAAATAATATTAATGCGCCTGCCCAGCCTATGTATGATAAATCGCCCCGGTTGCCTTGTTCGGCGCCTTTAATAAAAATAATGGCCACGCCTATATTTAGTACCAGCCCGGTAATGGTTACCAGGTTTGGCGTAAACCCAATTTTTATCAATCCCTTTACCAAAGGGTTAATAATTATGTAAATATAGCTTTGTAATTTATCTCTAACTGAAACTTCCTCTGCCATCGTGCATGCATTTTTATAAGTTTAAAAATCAGCCCTCACCCTCGTCCTAATACCCCAGGTAGAGATATTTGGATGATCAAGGTAAGTAAACCTTTTTACGATATCAACCCGTATTAATTTAAAAATATTAGCAATACCTACGCTTGCTTCCATATACGGCGTTTTGCTAAGTGAATATGTAGATTGTTGTGTAACGCCTGCACTATTTATGTATTTGGGGAAATTGAATACAGATGAATTTTTAGCTGGATTATTTTCATCCCTTACTGCCCCATACAATATTTTAAAACTCCCCACTTCCCTCAATTTTAATTTTTTTAATAAAGGTATTTTGTTAAAAAAGAAACCATTAAAATAGAAATCGGTATTTAATGCTACATAATGATCGCTCACAAATTCTAAAAAGTTCATTAGGTTAAAAGAATTTAGCTGGTATGCGTAACTCTGGTTAGCCCGATGGATATCTAACAATGGAAAAGGTACCTGCCCAAAAATGTTGCCAGCTTCGCCGGTAGCATCAGCATAGCCTAACTGAGATAAATAAAATCTTTTCGCTATGGCAAGCGTTACCTGCTGATAATTGTATTGCCCTTTAATAAACCCTTTTATGCCCTGTTGATACCGTAATGTTAAAACTGGGTATTTGTTGATCATGGGCGTACGAAAATTTTTGCCTTGGTAAAACTGTTCGTGCGGGGCCCATCTTAATTCTGTATTAATTGTAGAATTTATTATGTTGGGAATTACATTTGTAATGCCACCAGGTGCTGTTTTTTCGTAAGCAATTGCCCCTGCAGGTGTTTGCTTTAAATATTTATAGCCTAGCTTTACCCTAAAGTTTTTACCAAATTCTTTTACATAATCTACTTTGTAGGTATCATCATATACCCACTTATCATTTTTTCCTCTTTTAAAAGATAAAAAGAAATTGTCTTCAGATACAAACAGCAATTCCTGCCCGGGTATCCTGGTTTCATACTGCCGGGTAAATTTTATATAGTTTAGCGGGTAAGTATAAATTGATTTGCCATTGAAAGAATATGCTCCGGCAATTAAATATTTATATTGCTTATCGTTAAAGCCATAACCACCATAACCCTCCAAATAAAAATGGTTACTGAATTGAGGCGTTGTACGGCCCCCTACTTTAATCCTGAAACCTTCCAGTGAGTTAAAACTATAAAACGTGTTTGTGTTGCCCAGCTCAAAGGGACCCCATCGCTTGTAACCTGAAAAAATTACTGTGGCAATTTCCATAGTAGTCTTAAACGATTTCATGTTTTTAAGGCTATCGATATTAGAATACACTTTTGCCTCTACATTGCTAAGCTGCTGGTGCCGGTTAGCTATCCAAAAACTATCATTTGTGCTTCCGGTGGCTAATTGCATTACTTCCTCTTTACCGGTATATACACTATCTGGCCCGGGTTGGTTGGCTACAAAGTTTTTAAATGATACAGTCCTTTCCCCCAAAATTCCACCGGGCGCATTTGAGCGTAAAGCAAATTCTGCCTTCATGCTGCTTTTAATAACATGGTACCTTCCATCTATAGGCGATTTTTCAAAACTTTGTGCAATCTTTAAATCTCTCGCCCAATTGAGGTTGGCTTTTTTGCTAACGGATAAATCTATTTTTTGGATGCCGTAATTGCCATCAAGCGTTATATACATGATGCCCTTAAATAAAAGATCGGAAGTATTACGAGGCATAAAATTAAGCTTGATAAGTTGTATGCCATCTTCTTTTACTGTATCTGTAATGTAAAAACGATAAAAAGTAGGTGCCATATCTGCTATAGGGCTTAAAAACTGGGTAGTAAGTATGTTGATAGTGTTTTCGTAAATATTGATGTCGGCATACAATCTTTTTAAATAAGCGGTTAT
>JAYVUJ010000206.1:0-3285 GCA_043788035.1 Ferruginibacter sp.
CGCTTTGGCCGTTTGGCGCAGGTAGTAGCAACCAACCCATCCTGCATTGGCATTGGCCTAGGAGAAGATACAGGAATGCTCATAACAGAGGGTAATAAAATGGAAGCCATTGGCAGCGGCTGTGTAATTATTATAGATGGCCATGATATCCGTTATAGTAACATTGCGGATATACCAGATGGCAACCCTTACAGTATTGAAAACTTAAAAGTGCATGTTTGCCAAAATGGTAATGGTTACCTGGTTAATGAAAGAAAATTTTTACCTGAAGCCATTGAAGGTTTTTTGATTAAAGAGCAAATAGAAGTAGAGTAGTAAGTTGTATAATTTTTATAAAAAAGGCTATCACATTTTGTATTGATAGCCTTTTTTGCTTTTTAGGCCTAGTTTTTAATCAGTAATATTTACCAAAAAATAATTCTTCTTTCCCTTTTGCACCAGCAAGTATTTTTTGTTTAATAAGTTGGCTGTGTCAAGTAAATATTCAATTTTTTCTACCTTTATTTTGTTGATGCTTATGCCACCGCCTTGTACCATTTTACGTGCTTCGCCTTTGCTGGAAAAAATTTTTGTATCAGCTAAAAAGCTTACAATATCAATTCCCCCGGCAGCAATTGTTTTTGAAAACTGTACTGTTGGCACGCCTTCCATTACCTGCAATAATTGCTCTTCATTTAATTGCCGCAATATTTCTGCTGTATCGTTATTAAATAATATTTCTGATGCTTTTACGGCAAATTCGTAATCGTCCCTGCTGTGTACAAAGCAAGTTACTTCTTCTGCAAGTTTTTTTTGTAGCAGCCGCTGGTGCTCGTTTCCGGTATGCTGCAGTAATAAAAAAGCTATTTCTTCCCTGCTAAGCAATGTAAATATCTTGATGTATTTTTCTGCATCCGCATCGGCTGCATTCAACCAGAACTGGTAAAATTGGTAGACAGACGTCTTTTTAGCATCCAGCCAAATATTACCTTTTTCTGTTTTGCCAAATTTGCCACCATCAGCCTTGGTTATTAATGGGCAAGTAAAAGCAAAAGCCTCGCCGCCACTTTTTTTGCGGATAATTTCTGTGCCGGTAACAATATTTCCCCATTGGTCGCTACCGCCCATTTGCAGCTTACAATCTTTATTTTGGTTGAGCCAGTAAAAATCGTAGCCCTGCACCAGCTGGTAAGTAAATTCTGTAAAGCTCATGCCATTTTCGCCATCCAGCCTTTTGCGGACGCTGTCTTTGCTCATCATGTAATTAACGGTGATGTATTTGCCTACTTCTTTTATAAAGTCCAAAAAGCGAAAGTCTTTGAACCAGTCATAATTATTAGCCATTTCTGCGGCATTGGGCAAAGCAATATTAAAGTCTAAAAATTTTTCCAGTTGTGCTTTTACGCAGATAATATTATGGTTCAGCACATCTTCGCTTAGCAAATTACGCTCTTCGCTTTTGCCGCTTGGGTCGCCTACCATACCGGTTGCACCGCCCACTAACGCAATAGGTTTGTGGCCATATTTTTGCAGGTGCTTTAATAATATAATGGGTACCAGGCTGCCGATGTGCAGGCTGTCTGCTGTAGGGTCAAAACCAATATACCCTGTTGTAATTTCTTTGTTTAATTGTTCTTCGGTGCCTGGCATAATATCCTGTATCATCCCTCTCCACTGTAATTCCTGTATTAAGTTGGTCGTTATCATGTTTGTATTATTTGTGGTGCCTTGCGGCAAATTTTTACAAAAATGCCCCGAAAACATCAAAAAATTATTTATACTTTAAAGCCATACATTGTAAAGCTGCTGGTAAAACGGCAAACTAATAAATTTGAAGCGCCAGGGTTAGGAACGGAAATCCTTTTTTGTCGGACCGCCCGCAAAAAAGATTGTAGTGGATAGCCCGCCCGGGCGTCTAAAAAAATGACTTTTTAAATGATTATCAATCAAAATAAAGAGATACATAATTTTATTTCCTGAAATTGGTAAGGTTAAATTACTATAAAATTCGTCTATGGATTTTATGAACCAGAAATTAATTAATTTTATCTGAAACTATAATCCGTACCAACTGCTTTCAGCACAATTTACTTAGTTCAAATACGTTTTGTAGGTGTAAATTTATAACTATTTAGGTATCAAATACCCGAAACTGACTACGTATGAATTCAAAAGGGACTGCTATTTTATTGGGCATTATATTATTTCCTATATTTTCATTAGCTCAATTTAGAAAATATTCTAATGAATTTTTAAATATTGGCGCTGGCGCAAGAGGTTTAGCGATGGGTAGTGCGCAGGTGGCTACTGTTAAAGATGGCACTGCGGGCTACTGGAACCCTGCGGGGCTGGTGGGCGTAAAAGACCATCCTGAAGTAAACCTGCAGCATGCAGAATATTTTGCGGGTATTGGCAAGTACGATTTTGGTTCTGTTGCAATACCATTACAAGATTCCAGCAGGGTTATAGCCTTATCAATTTTACGTTTTGCGGTGGATGACATACCCAATACATTATTTTTAGTGCAGCCAGATGGCAGTATCGATTACGGCAGCATTACCAGTTTTTCATCTGCGGATTATGCCGCCCTTTTTTCTTACGCACAAACAGTGGTTAAAACCTATGATAAGCTGGTGAGCTTTGGCGTAAATGCAAAAGTTATCCATCGCCAGGTTGGGCAGTTTGCAAGCGCGTGGGGGTTTGGTATTGATGCCGGCATACAAATTCATGGTCCACGCTGGCATTTGGCTTTGGTGGCAAGGGATTTAACCACCACTTTTAATGCATGGGCGTTTAAGTTTACCGAAAAGGAAAAGCAAGTTTTATACCTCACACAAAATGATATACCGGTACGCTCTACAGAGTTAACATCGCCGCGGCTGGTATTTGGCGGAGGCTATAATTTAAAAATAAGCAAATCGCTTAGCTTATTGGCAGAAGCTAATTTGGATTTTACATTTGACGGCAAGCGCAATACTGTAATTAGCAGCAACCCTATAAGCGTAGACCCGCATATGGGGCTGGAGGCCTCTATTAAAGATGTATTTTTTATAAGGGCAGGGGTTACCAATTTTCAAAAAGCATTATCTGATGGCGATACTTTGAACCAAAAAAAAGTATGGATATACCAGCCTAGTTTAGGTGCAGGCGTAAAAATAAATAATGTGGTTATAGATTATGCCTATGCTAATCTTGCCAATCAATCTAATCCACTGTATACCCATGTGTTTTCGCTAAAATTTATTTTAGTGAAAAAAGAAAAAACGACATCAAAATGAGAAAATTCTTAATTCCGATTTTACTGCT
>JAYVUJ010000207.1:0-2714 GCA_043788035.1 Ferruginibacter sp.
GTGCATTGGGATAGAAGCCAGACCTGGTGGTCCATGGTGGGCGATTACCATAAATACATTACCCGCTGCCAGTTTATTTTACAACAAGGCAAAGCAGTGGCTGATGTTTTATACCTTACTCCCGAAGGTGCGCCGCATGTTTTTCGCCCACCCGCATCTGCCCTTATTGGTGAAGAACCTATCCGTGACAGAAGAGGTTACAACTTTGATGGATGTGCTCCGGGGCAATTATTAAAAGCGACAGTACAAAATAATATGGTTGTTTTTCCGGGAGGTGCGGCTTATAAAATTTTAGTGCTGCCAGATGTTAAGACGATGACACCGGGCTTATTAAAAAAGATACAGTCACTTATAAATGATGGTGCTGTGGTTGTTGGCGCGCCGCCAAAAAAATCTCCGGGCTTAACTGGCTTCCCTGCTTGTGATGAGCAGGTAAAAAAGATGGCTGCAACTATTTGGGGTGCAGCTGCAATACCTGTAAGCCAAACTGCGCATGCTTATGGAAAAGGGAAAATTATTTGGGGTGGCGATATTAGCAACAAACTAGAAGCGCTATATCCTGCCTATGACGTTACTGCGGCATTACTGAAAAGTATGGCTGTTGAAAATGATTTTTCATCCGATGCATCTTTAAGGTACACCCACCGCACTACGGATGATTGGGATATTTATTTTGTATCAAATAAAAATAACCAACAGGTTGATGCTACTTGTACTTTCCGGTCAAATAAAGGCAAGCCTGAATTATGGGATGCTTTAACCGGCACCATTAAGGCTTTGCCAGAATTTTCAACCAACAAAGGCCAAACAACCATCCCCTTAAAATTTGATGCTTACCAAAGTTTTTTTGTAGTATTTAAAAATGGTATTGCATCAATTATCCCGCAGGAAAAAAAGAATTTCCCAGCCATTAAAAATAGCACCACATTAAACGCTGCATGGACGGTATCATTTAACCCGGTTTGGGGTGGCCCTGAAAAAGTAATGTTTGATACATTGATTGATTGGACAACAAGGCCGGAGCAGGGAATAAAATATTATTCAGGTATTGCCACTTATCGGCAAACTTTTGATGCTAGGCCAATCATCAATAAAAATATAAATAGGCACTATTATTTGGATTTAGGCGAAGTTAAAAACCTTGCAAGAGTAAAGTTGAACGGTAAAGATTTTGGCGTAGTGTGGACAGCGCCCTGGAAAGTAGACATAACAACCGCGCTGCAACAAAAAGATAACAAGCTGGAAATTGAAGTAGCAAACCTATGGCCAAACAGGCTGATAGGTGATGAACAATTACCGGATGATGGGATAAAGGATGGCCAGTGGCCAGATTGGCTGCTAAACAACAAGCCACGGACAAGTGGCCGTTTTACGTTTACTACATTTACGCATTACCAAAAAGATTCGCCCTTACTAAAGTCTGGCCTTATTGGTCCGGTAACTATACAGCAAATAGATTTTTAATTGTGGTAGATGGCATTTATGAAACTGCTCATTGGTAATTTATTGTTTGAGGTTGGCATGCCCGATGTAATTTTAATCAGGTCAATACAGGTCAGTAAATTGATTTTTTGGGTTTAGATTACAGGCAGTTTTATACAAACAGCCTTAAAATATCAAACCATATTTTTCTTTACAAAAGATTTCTTGCCATGCTAAAAAAACGATTGGGCTGTTTGCCGTCAATTAAAAAAATCGGGCGTATTATTACTTTTTGCCTTCTTGCCTACAATGCATCTGCGCAGCAAAAATACGTTACGGATACAACTGTTTTTGCGGGTTACCCTGTAGTAGAAAAAGTTTTTAGTAACCCCGGTAATGCAGTGCAGACAAGCGTTTACTGGTATTGGATATCAGGTAATATTTCTAAGGAAGGTGTAGTAAAAGATTTGGAGTCTATGAAAAAGGCAGGTATCAACCGTGCTTTTATAGGCAATATCGAACAGTCGGATGTAGTGCAGGGAAAAGTTGCTTTCTTATCAGATGAATGGTGGGACATTATGCATGCCGCTTTAAAAACCGCTACAAAATTAAATATCGACATCGGTATTTTTAACAGTCCGGGATGGAGCCAATCCGGTGGGCCATGGATAAAGCAATCACAATCTATGCGTTACCTTACCAGCTCGGAAACAAGCGTGCAGGGTGGCAAAAAAATAGCTATAAAATTGGCGAAGCCAAATGAAAAATTTCAGGATGTAAGCGTTATCGCTTTTCCGGCACCTAAAGATTACTATACCAATATTGCCAGCTATAACCCTGATATTACAAGCAATTCCATCCAGAAGAATATGCAAGCTTTAATGGATAAGGATACCGCTACAGAAGTAAGCATACCCTTAGATAGCGTTGTTTATTTCGACATAAAGACTAAAAAAAATTTTACTGCAAGGAGCATCCTTATCTACCCATCGCACCGTCCAATAATTGCAACTATTAAAGTGCAGGCAAGCGATGGGCATACTTTTAAAACTATAAAGGAAATTACTATCGACCGCAGCAATAGTATATTGAATGTTGGGTTTGACCCTTATGGACGGTTGGCCGTTTCGTTGCCTGCTACCAGTTCAAAATTTTTCCGTATCATAATAAGCAACTTTAAAAGCAATTACGCCAAGTCTTGGGGCCGTAGTCCGGATTCAACTTCTGGCCTACAGGAATTGCAGCTTTTATCTTCACCAAAAATTGAAAAGTATATAGAAAAAACATTGGCT
>JAYVUJ010000208.1:0-2386 GCA_043788035.1 Ferruginibacter sp.
TTTGTAAAAATAGTGTTGTTTATCTTTTGTAAAATAAATTTATGGCCCCTGTATTCCAATATGCTGGTGTAGTTAATAAGCCCATTTCCAAATGGCCTAAAAGCACACTCATTTTCTTTAAAGCCGTAAAAGGTTACAATGTGATTAGGCATTTCTGCAACGTTAAAATTAGTTATACCCAAACTTAATACAATGGCACCATTAATATCCGGACAAACGTTTGTGTAATTTTAAATTTTTTTTAGTTTGCGGGTGTATGGGCAATAAGCTGTGGCTCCAGGATTATTTTATAAAATGTAGTATTATCATTTTCCAAATTGTTTTTAGATAAAAGGTCAAGCATTATTTCCATAGCCTTATACCCCTGCTGGTAACTAAATTGTTCAACAGAGGCTAGTGGCGGATGAGCAGAATAATTACTGATAGGCAAGTTGGCATAGCTAACAAAACTTACATCTTTATTAATTTTTAAATTTAGCTTTTTTACCGCCTCCACGGCATCCAGCAAAACATAATCGTTAAAGGCAATAATGGCTGTAGGCTTATTTTTAAGCGATAGTAATTTTTCAGTCACCTTATGTATGCCATCGGTAGTAAGGTCGCAGCTTATAATTAGGGATGGATCGTATTTTAGCCTTGCTTTTGTTAATGCATTCCGGTAACCCTCTACTCTTTCTTTGCTTGCCAGCAGGTTCATTGGCCCATTGATCATACCAATGGTTTTATGCCCTAGTTTACGCAAAAAATTAAATGCCTGCGTTGTTCCACTGGCCATATTGCAGGCTACGTAATGTATGTTTTCCATGCTGGGGATGCGGTCAAAAAAAACCACTGGTATATCGTATTTTTTGATGGCTTCAAAGTGTTCGTAGGTAGTAGTATTTTTAGCTATTGATACCAGTAAGCCATCAACCCGATGGTTCTTCATTGTTTCTACTAACTGTTTTTCCCGCTCTGTATCATCGTGCGATTGCCCCATCAATACTGTATATTTATTTTTATTGGCACAATCTTCTATACCGCTGATGGCAGATGAAAAAAAGGCTTCTGAAAGCTCCGGTAAAATAACGCCGATGGTAAATGTTTTACGTTGCTGAAAAAAAATGGCCGTTTGGTTAGGCTCGTAATTTAATTCCTTAGCCAGCTCCTGCACCCTTGCTTTGGTGCGCAAACCAATGCTTTTATGGTCGTGCAAGGCACGGGAAACGGTAGATGGCGAAATGTTAAGCTTGGTGGCAATTTCTTTTATAGTCACAATTTTATTATCCATTTGCGCAGTTTGTTTTATAAATATAAACAAAAAAAACTGCGCAAACCATTGCATAATTTATACAAACGTTTGCGTAAAATTTGGCATATTATTTACTAAAATTTATGTGGCTAATTTACTAATTATAAAAGTAAGTATTCTGTATAACTATGTACCAATATGGCTTTAACTAATCTATACATTATTATATGTTAATTTATTCTTTATAAAAAAGTGCCAGATTATACTCATTTTCAGGCAATATAGCCCCAGGCAGCTACAATTAATTTTGCGCAATAAATTAAGCGGTAAAACTATCGCTATACCTATACAAACTAATGTACAAAGATGGTTTACAGGCAAGCTTGAAATTAGGCAGGCAATAAAATTACCTGGTAATATGGAGGCTGGCGAATATGAACTGTTGTTTGATTTACCGCATGAGGCTGCGTCGCCCAAGGGCAGGGCGGAGTATAGCATCCGCTTCGCCAATAAAGATTGTTGGGAAGAAAAGACTGGGTATAATACATTTGGTCATTTTGCAACTACTGAACAGTAATTGCAAATTTATTTTTTATTTTGTCCTTTAATTTATCCTTAGTTTTAATAAAGGGCAATAGCCATGTAACAATAAATTGGTAAAAAAAAATAATAATGAATGAAGCACCTGGATGTTATTCTTTTACAAAATTGCGGCTTGCATACGCCCATTAAACAAGTATCTTTTTTGTTAGATAACCTTGATAAAAATATTATTAGCCACGCGCCATGGGATACGTTTGATTATGTACCCGATGTAAAGTTTGTAGTTGCTTACGGTGCAGACGCAATTTTTATAAAGTATTTTGTAGAAGAAAAATTTATACAGGCTATCAACGGTGCAACCAACGGAGCCGTATATGAAGATACCTGCATAGAATTTTTTATAAGTTTTGAAGATGAAAAAGCATACTATAACCTGGAGTTTAATTGTATTGGCACAGCATTGGTTGGTTATGGCGAAACAAAGGAGGGGCGGGAGTTGCAGCCCGAATCACTGATTAAAGAGATCAGGTATCAATCTATAATAAGTAATCCGCAACAAGGCAATAATGTGGATTGGCAATTAACCGCAATTATTCCTTTTACCCTTTTTAA
>JAYVUJ010000209.1:0-4197 GCA_043788035.1 Ferruginibacter sp.
ACCAGTTTGCCTGGCTGCAAGCCTGCTTCTAATCGGTTGGCTATTAAATGATCAAATCCTTTAAATCCAAAGGCGGCTATTTTTTCATCAGCAACCTGAAATACATTTTTTTCACCCGTAATATTTTTTAAGCCCTTATTTAGCCAGTCAATTTTACCAGCACAATCTTCCCAATCTGTTGAGTTGTTAGTAAAACATTCATAACCGCCACAGGCATCGTAATCTATAGTTGCATCGCTAAAGTGTTTCCTGATTTCTAATAAGCCTTTGTAGCGCATGGCCACTATCTGCCACATTTTATCTTCGCCCATTAAGTCGATATCACTTAATAATTCACTCGGGCTGCCAAAGCAACTAAAGCCTGCGTTACGGGTACTTGCACCGGTTGGTATCACCCCTCTTTCTACAATAGTTATTTTGCAAGATGGATTTTTAAGCTTTAGGTGCAAAGCGCTCCAAAGCCCCACAAATCCACTGCCGGTAATGATAATATCCTGCGGTGCAAAAAAACTTTCTTTTTCCCAAAACGATAATTGTGCCATGTAAAAACAAATGTTAATTACGTTAAAGATAAAAACTTATTAAGCCATATTAAACTCCGTGGCAGTATTTTTGTCCTTCTAACCAAATTATTGTATGAAAAAAATTATTACCACGGCTATTATTGCATCTCTGCTGATTGGCACTACCCACGCACAAGGATTAAAAGGCTTATTAAACAAAGTAACACAGAAAGATACCACTACACGCAAAAGTGTTTTAGATAATGCCACCACTGTAAAAACCAGTACCCCATCCGGCAAAGGATTAAGCAATGATAATATAATTAGTGGCTTAAAAGAAGCACTTAGGGTAGGTGCCGATAGTACCACTAAAAAATTAAGTGCTGCTAATGGTTTTTTTGGAGATGCAGCCATAAAAATTTTGATGCCTGCCGAAGCACAAAAAGTAGAGAGGACAATGCGTAGCATGGGCATGGGAAGTTTGGTAGATAAAGCTGTATTGTCTATGAACCGTGCTGCTGAAGATGCGTCCAGCGGAGTAGGCACTATTTTTTGGGATGCTATTAAAGGCATGAGCGTTACTGATGGGCTAAAAATATTAAAAGGAGGGGATTTTGCCGCTACGGATTATTTAAAAGCCTCTACCACCACCACGCTTACCGGAAAATTTAAGCCAGTTATCGAAACATCGCTGGTAAAAACGGATGCCACTAAATATTGGAAAGACCTCTTTACGGCATACAATAGATTTTCAATCACAAAAATAAATACAGACCTTACCGCTTATGTTACCGAAAGGGCTTTAAGTGGTTTGTTCTTAAACATTGGCCTGCAGGAACAAAAAATACGTAAAGACCCAGCCGAACAAGTTACAGGAATTTTAAAATCTGTTTTCGGCTCTAAATAATGTCATTAAAATTTAAAAAAAGCATCACCGGAAAGTGATGCTTTTTTATGGCTTTATTTTTAAATACAATTTCGAACCCAAGATACAGCCTCCCTGCCCTGCAAAGGATGGTTCTAAACGCTGCGAATCTTAAAAGTTCTTAAAATTCATTTACTTTAAAATCCTCAGTTGGAAGGGAGGGAGGGAACAAAATAGATACTACCACATAACTTATTTAAAAACAACCAACTTTATAAGCAAATGAATAATTTTGCATTCTAAACAGATTTGATTTTGAGCGCTCCCGTTTTTTTAATAACTCCACCGTTTACACAATTAAATACACCGTACCCGGCAACTGCATACCTAAAAGGTTTCTTAAATACAAAGCATATCAATTCTTTTCAGGCAGACCTTGGTATTGAAGTAACACTGGCGTTATTTAGTAAGCAAGGGCTCATTAATTTATTTGCCCAGGTAGCTAAAAGTGAAACTGCTGTTAGCGATAATATACGCCGTATAATTACTTTGCAAGATGATTATATCAACACTATTAATGCAGTAATTTTATTTCTGCAAGGCAAAAACCCAACGCTGGCGCAACTAATAAGCAAACGTAACCTATTGCCCGAAGCAAGCCGCTTCGCACAGCTGGATGATTTAAAATGGGCATTCGGTACCATGGGCACGCAAGATAAAGCCAAGCATTTAGCAACCATGTATTTGGAAGACCTAAGCGATATGATAACAGCGTGTGTAGATCCGCATTTTGGCTTTAGCAGGTATGCAGAACGCCTGGCAAGAAGCGCCAATAGTTTCGATGAGCTTTATACATCTTTACAACAAGGGTATACTTATATCGATACCATACTCATCGGTATATTACAAAAACGAATGGCCCAGGTTAAACCTTCAGCCGTATTGATATCCGTTCCTTTCCCTGGTAATTTATATACTTCGCTTCGTTGCGGGCAATGGATCAAGCAAAACTATCCTGCTGTTAAAATAGCTATGGGCGGGGGGTTCGCCAATACCGAATTACGGTCTTTATCAGACCAGCGTGTATTTGAATTTTACGATTTTATAACATTGGATGATGGCGAAGCACCAGTAGAAAACTTGCTTCAATACTTGCAAGGCAACAAACAAATAAATGAATTAAAACGAACTTTTACTTTGGTGAACGGACAGGTAACCTACATCAACAACACCGCCTGTACAGATTATAAGCAAGGGCAGGTAGGCACGCCCGATTACAGCGATTTTTTACTGGATCAATATATTTCTGCCATAGAAGTTGTAAACCCCATGCATAGTATGTGGAGCGATGGGCGATGGAATAAACTAACTATGGCCCATGGCTGCTATTGGGGAAAGTGTACCTTTTGCGATATTTCTTTAGATTATATAAAAGTGTACGAACCGATAGCAGCGCAGTTACTGTGCGACAGGATGGAAGAAATTATTGCGCAGACCGGGCAAAACGGTTTTCACTTTGTAGATGAAGCGGCACCACCAGCGCTGATGCGGGCATTATCTGTAGAAATTATTAAAAGAAAGCTAACTGTTACCTGGTGGGCCAATGTACGCTTTGAAAAAAGCTTTACCAGGGATTTATGCTTGCTGCTAAAAACCAGCGGCTGTATTGCCATATCTGGCGGATTAGAAGTAGCATCCGACCGTTTGCTGGAGCTAATACAAAAAGGCATTACCGTAGCACAGGTGGCTAGGGTAAACAAACACTTTTCTGAAGCAGGCATTATGGTGCATGCCTATTTAATGTATGGCTTTCCAACACAAACCGAGCAGGAAACAATCGACTCTTTAGAAATGGTGCGGCAATTATTTGAGGCAGGCGTTTTACAATCTGCCTTCTGGCACCAGTTTACTATGACGGCGCATAGCCCGGTTGGACTAAACCCCGAAAAATATAAAGTACAAAAAGTAACGGAAGCAATCGGCACTTTTGCCAATAATGATATTGAACATATTGACCCAACAGGTGCCGACCACCCAACCTTTAGCTTTGGCTTAAAAAAGAGCCTGCTTAATTATATGCATGGCGCCTGCTTTGAGTATCCCTTACAAAAGTGGTTCGATTTTAAAGTGCCTAAAACAAGCATAGCACCCGATTATATTATGAATGCTTTATCGCAGGAAGAATATGCAGCCGTTAAGCCAACCACTAAAGTTGTGTGGCTTGGCACAAAGCCATCTGTAGTTAATTTTACCAAATCTAAAAAAGGGAACCACTGGCAAATGAGCGAGCTTACCTTTCAAAACAAGCGGGAAGCCACCAGTATAAAAGTAAGCGAACAGCAAGGGTTATGGCTGGCAGATATGCTGGATAAATTATCTGTACATAATATAAAAACGTACACCCTGCAGGAAGTAAAGCAAAACTACGAAGCCCAGGGGCTGGAAGATTTTGAATTGTTCTGGGATAATAAGCCCGTAAATGGATTGTACCAGTTTGGTTTATTGCAATTATAGTTTTGAGTTATGAGTGATAAATTTTTCAGATTGAAGAGACTTGTATTTGATAAGTGGTAAGCAAACCTAAGGCACTCATAACATATAACTCGTTCAAAATCCTTTCACCATCCCCATTGCTTCCATGGCCATTTGCTGGTTATATTCAAACGTTAGTGTTTTATGGTTTAGGATATCCACGATAGTGCCTATTAAACATAGCCCGCCGGTAAAAAAATATAAAAGCCCCATGCCCACCTGCCCGATTACAAAGCGCTGTACGCCTGCCACGCCAACAAAACCCAATAAGCAACAAATTAGTATCGTCTCTGTTTT
>JAYVUJ010000210.1:0-6248 GCA_043788035.1 Ferruginibacter sp.
TATACATCAACTCCAGCATATAATCCATTTGAAACTGCGATAGGATATCTTTATAAGCAATAGCCCAGGTAGTGTGCGCCAAAGTTTTAATGGCAGTTATTGCAGCACAATCGACTTTTACACTGCTTATCAGTCAAGCCTTTTTACTGAATGGTAATTTTTAGTTCAGGGGCAAAAAATCTGCGGCCTTGTTTATCCATAACGATAATGTCGAAAAAGTACAGGCTTTCGCCCGTGTGCAAAGTTTCTGTAACATTGCTTTGCCAAATGGCGGGTAGGGGAGTAACGCTAAACTGGTCAGACACCAGGTCGCTTTGCGGTGAGGCTTTGCCTGTCTCTTCATCTTCTTTAATACCAGCCCTGTGGTAACCAAAATGGTAAGAGGATATGGCGTAAGTAATATTTTTATCATCCGTAACTTTCAATGGTTGCTTTACAAGCACTTTGGCTAACTCCGCATTTGTGGTAGCAGTTTTGCCCGTTACCGTACCAAGAAATGATTGGACTATTGGAGGCTTGAACTTTACTATTGGTTTGGCAATTGGCTTTACGGGTACCTGGGCAACAGCCAGGCTGCCAAATACTGCCGACATTACAACCGCAGTAAAATAAGTACCGTATCTTTTTATCATAACGTGTTTAAAGATAGAACGAAAAAAGCAGATGGATAGTGTGCCAATTGTTAATTTAACCCTGCCAGCCCTTCCTCAATAGCCTTTATCCTGGCAACCGCATCCGCCATTTTCTTTTGCTCTAATTCCCACACAACTGGCTTGGCATTTTGTATAAAACGTTCGTTGCCTAATTTCTTTTGCACACTGGCTAAAAATCCTTGCTGATGCTGCAGGTCTTTTAATAAATCGCTTTTTAAAGAGGTGATGTCCAGCTTATTTTCGCTTTCAATATAAAACTTATCTTTCTCCACCGCTACTACAATGCTGTTAGGCACTGCGTCGTTGGTGTAAAAAATAGCCGCGGCATTTACTTGTTTGCTGATGATGTTCACAATGCCTTTAAATGCAGCAGCATCCATAGTTTGTATGTGTAGCAGGATAGTTTCTTTTGGCTTCACCTGGTTTTTGTTACGTGCATCCCGCAGGGCAGAAATTACTTTTTTAAGCAACTCGCCTTGTTGTAAAACAGCATTATCCGCAATGCCGGTTGGCTTGTATTGAGTAATGCAAAGGTCGGTTTGCTGTGGTGCTAATAAATGATAGATTTCTTCAGAAACAAAGGGCATGTACGGATGGATAAGCTGCAGCAGTTCTTCAAAAAAGTAGATGGCCTTATTAAAAACCGTTGCTTCAATTGGCTGCTCAAAGCCTGGCTTAACCCATTCTAAATACCAGCTGCAAAAATCATCCCATATTAGGGAGTAAATTGTTTTTAAGGCTTCGCTTAAACGGAACTGCTTCAGTAGGTTTTCCACTTCGGCTTTCACTTCGTTCAGCCTGTTTTGAAACCAATCAATCGCAAAGCTGTTGGTGTTAATTGCTGTATCTCCATCGGCAACCCTGGCTTCCCACATCTTCACCAGCTTTAGCGCATTCCATAATTTATTATTAAAATTACGACCTTGTTCCAAAGCGCTTTCATCAAACATTAAATCGTTGCCGGCGGGCGAACTTACCATAATGCCAAACCTTACCGCATCTGCACCATACTGGCTTATCAGCCCAAGTAGGTCGGGCGAGTTACCCAGTTGCTTGCTCATTTTTCTGCCTAATTTATCCCGCACCATGCCGGTAAAGTAAACGTCTTTAAAAGGCATTTTGCCGGTGTATTCGTACCCAGCCATAATCATTCGGGCTACCCAGAAAAATATAATATCCTGCCCGGTAACTAACGTAGTACCAGGGTAATAATAGTTTACGTCTTCATTGCCCGGGTTGCTGATGCCTTTAAAAACTTCCATGGGCCACAGCCAGCTGCTAAACCAGGTGTCCAGCACATCTTCGTCTTGCGTAAGCGTCAGGCTACTTGTTGCTGGTTGTTCTGCATGTAATTGTTCAAGGGTTTCGGCTACATATACGTTGCCGTTTTCATCATACCAGGCAGGTATGCGCTGCCCCCACCAAAGCTGGCGGCTAATGCACCAATCCTTAATATTCTCCAGCCAATGGCTATAAGTATTTTTTGCCTTGGCAGGATGAAACTCAATGCTATCGTCCATTACAGCGGATAGCGCCTCAGGATTTTTTTGCATGAATTTTTGCATATCAATAAACCACTGCAACGATAAGCGGTGTTCAATAACAGCGCCCGTCCTTTCGCTGGTGCCAACCTGGCCTTTATACTCTTCTATTTTTTCAATCAAGCCAAGCTGCTCAATATCCAGCACAATTTTTTTGCGCAATGCAAAACGGTCAACGCCAATGTAACTCAACACCAGTTCGGAAGGATTGTCTTCCATTAAATCTGCCGCAGTAAATTTGCCTTCCGCATCCAGCGTATCAATCACTATAAGGTTATGCTTTAGCCCAAGGATATGATCATTCTTATCATGGGCCGGCGTAATTTTTAAGGCGCCGGTACCAAAGTCGATGGTTACATAGTCATCGGCAATAATGGGTATTTTTCTGTTGATGATTGGCACGATAACTTCTTTGCCAATCAGGTGCATGTAGCGTTCATCTGTTGGGTTTACGCAAATGGCCACATCGCCTAAAATGGTTTCCGGGCGGGTGGTGGCTACGGTAATGCTGCCCCCGTCTCCGCTGGCTAGCGGAAGGTAATTTGAAGGGTTTTCTATGTTTGCGAGCTGATACTTTACATAGTACAATTTTGAATCTACATCTTTAAAAATAACCTCTTCATCGCTCAATGCGGTCTGGCTTCGAGGGTCCCAGTTTACCATTCTTTTGCCGCGGTAAATGAGGCCTTTTTTATTTAAATCGACAAACACTTTTATTACAGCGGCGTAGTACTCTTTGTCCATGGTAAAACTGGTACGGCCCAAATCCAAACTACAGCCCAGCATTTTTAATTGCTGCAAAATAATGCCGCCGTATTTTTCTTTCCACTCCCAGGCGTAGGTTAAAAATTCATCTCTAGTCAGCGACGATTTTACGATGCCCCTTTCCCGCAACATGCCTACTACCTTGGCTTCTGTGGCAATAGAGGCATGGTCTGTACCCGGTACCCAGCAAGCGTTTTTTCCCTGCATCCTGGCACGGCGTATCAAAATATCTTGTAGGGTATTGTTAAGGCAATGGCCCATGTGCAGCACGCCCGTAACGTTGGGCGGCGGCATTACAATGGTGTAAGGTTCACGCCCGTCTGGCTTGCTATTGAAATATCCTTTTTGCAGCCAGTGCGCATACCATTTTGTTTCGGCTTCGTTGTGTATGAAGTTCTTAGTCAGTTCCATGTTGTTTTTTTTGTATCGGCCTTTGAGCTTTACTCGGCTTCATTGGCGTCGCACTCTTGTACGACATAACTTTATTGGGCTTTTATTATGCATTAGGGCAATTGTTATTTTGCCAACGTGTACAAATGTACGGATTGCCATAAACATTTAAAAAGCCTGCCTTACGCACAAGCTCCACACCGCGTGGTAAAAGCTCACTGAAAAACCAATGTATAACAGTTGGACGCCACCGCAGCCCCACATAGCTGCTGTATTAGCCGGGGCAACAAAAAAAATTCCGGTAAGATGTTGAGCCGTTTTTTTTATAATAAAAAATTAATGCACCGAAAATAATTTAGCTATACTAAACGCAGCAGAAGCAGCCATTGCGCCAATCAGCATAACTTTTACGGCGCCCCAAATTGGGGTAACGCCGGTGATGCGGCTTTTAAAATAACCAAAAATAAACAGGCAGGCAAGGGTTGCCACTACCGAAATTTTAAGTGCTTCGGCAGCATCTTTTATAAAAAAATAGGGACTTAAAGGAATGATGCCGCCACCGATATACGATAGACCGATATTGAGCGCACTTTTGGTGGCACGTTTTGGGTCGGGTTCTTCAAGGCCCAGTTCGTACTTCATCATAAAGCTTACCCAGCGGTGTTTATCCTGCGCAATTTCATTGGTAGCCTGCTCCTGCAATGCGGGGCTAAGGCCTATACTGGCGAAAAATTCCTTGGTCTCTTCAATTTCCATGTGGCGCATGGTTTCTACTTCGTTATACTCTCTTTTTACTTCGCTTTTATAATGGTCTTGCGCTGTTTTACCGGCAAGGTAACCACCTAAGCCCATGGCAATACTTCCGGCGCAAATTTCGGCAATACCTGCAATAACAATGATAGTGCTGTTACTAACGGCACCACTTAAGCCGGCCGCCAGTGCAAAGGGTACGGTAAGACCATCGCTCATGCCAATCACAATATCAGTAAGCATGTCAGAGCTTTTTAAATGCGTTTCTATATGGGTACGGTGCAGGTGTGTGTCCATTATTGTTTGTTGAAAAATTTAATTATTGGTAAAGATAAAAGCAAAACTTCATTAGCTTCTATCTTTTACCGTACAGCATAAAACCGCTAATTTATGTGCCGTTAATAAAAATAGCGAGCCGCGCAAGGACCGCCATTTTTATAGGTATAGAATTGATTTTTGTAAAGTATTATTCTTTTATAAACCGCCTGGTTTCTAGTAAAGTTGCCGTTTGCAGCTGCAACGTGTATGCGCCTTTAGCCAGGGTATTTATATCAATAGAAATTGATGTAGTGCCATTTAACAGCGCTTTTACTTCCGATACTTTTTTACCAGCCCCATCAATAATTACAAACATTGCATTTTCGTTGCTGCCGGTTGCATTTATGTACAAAGTATTTTTTGCAGGGTTAGGAGAAAGGATGAGCATAAAGCTTGCATCGGTTATTGTTATGGGTATTATTTTACTGTACCTAAACTCTCCATTAACATCAACCATCTTAAGCCGGTAATAATTAATACCAACAACTGGCTGAGGGTCAATGATGGAATAATTTACTTTTATGCTGCTGTTGCCTTTAGCGGTTGTATAGCCAATGGGTAAAAAATGATTGCTACTTGTGCTGCGTTCAACTGTAAAGCCGGCAAGGTTTTGCTCGCTTTCTGTTTGCCATTGCAGCAGGGTGGTTTTTTTATTTTGGATGGTGGCGGTAAAGGTGGTTAGGGTTACTGGCAGTGGGCCTGCAGCAGTAAATAAATACCTTGCAACAGTACCTAAAGTGCCGGGGTATTGTGCACAGCCGGCTGCATATAATTGATCACCTGCAAAAGCAAGGCCTTGTATTGAACTACCGCCTAAGCCGGTAACAGTCACTTGTATTCCGTTGCTGCCAAATGTACTATCAAGGGTGCCATTTATTTTATACAGCGCTATGGCATAATTATTATTGCTGCCACCCACTGCAATCCGTCCATCATCTTTTATAGCGATGCAAGACTTTGTGATAGGGAACTCAAAGCCGATAGTTGTAGACTGAAATCCATTGGTGCCAAAGGAAGCATCCAATTCACCATTGGGCTGATAACGTACTAACCCAAATGATGAAGTGTTGCTTGAAGGAGATTCTGGATAGCCGGCCAATATAATTTTACCATCGCTTTGAATAGCTATTGATTGTGGGACATAAGAGCTATTGTTAAAAACATTATTTTGCATGCCGTCGTTACTAAATGTATTGTCGAGGGTACCATCTACATTGTAGCGGGCTATGGCATAGTTGCTTTGTCCATTTAATATGGCACGGCCAGCAGCAACTATCTTTCCATCCATTTTTTGTACGGCAACTGTAGTGGCATAACTTGGCGAACCATTAAATTGTGTCAGTTGTTTGCCCGTTCCACTAAAAGAATTGTCCAATGTACCATCGGTATTTAAACGGGCTATAGCAAAATATACGTTGTTGTAAAGGGCATCGGTAAATGTATATCCTGCTAATACAATTTTTCCATCTGCCTGCAATGCCATGCCTCCAAAAACATCAGCGAAGCCCATTGCAATAGTTTGTTTGCCATTGGTGCCAAAAGTATTGTCAATGGTCCCGTTTGTATTATAACGAACTATAACAAAATGTGCATTTACGTTGCCGGAATTGCCTGCTACTACAATTTTATTATCTGCCTGTATAACGATAGAAATTGCGGAATCAATGGCACCAAAATCGGTTATCTGTAAACCGGTATCATTAAAGGAACTGTCTAGCTTTCCATTTGTATTGTACCTGGCTATTGCAAAATCATAATCTACACCGTTCCAGGTAGCACCGGCTGTTACTATCTTGCCGTTTTTTTGCACAGCCGTAGCATTATAGCTTGT
>JAYVUJ010000211.1:0-3123 GCA_043788035.1 Ferruginibacter sp.
AAAATTTAGATATAAAAACTAAAGAAATTAGCATTTTATTGCTAACTTTGTTATCTAATAGCAAGGTTATGCAAGTGCAAAAATTCAACTTTCAAGTTATACAATTTAACAGGCCAATAAGTGTAGCGCTGTCAATTTTTAAGCCTGATAATTTAATACGGTACCGGGCATCAATTAGCTATGATGGATGCAGCAGGGTCATCATGCTTTACAGGCAGGATGATGGCTGTTTTCAACTGTATGATTGCGGGGATTGGATGGAAAATGACCTTGCGAAAAAAGTTGCATTAAAAGTGAAAGGGTTGGAGAAAGAATTTGGTGAGCTATTGACTCATCACTTACAAACTAATAGCTAGTTGCAAAATTTGTAGCGAGGTTTTAAAACCCAAGCCTTAAAAAAGATTCTTTGCTTCTTTAAAAAAGCCTTGTATTTTCTCGCTTATTACTAAACTACCTTATATTTTAAATTTATAGCATCAGGTATTTTACGCTCAAGCACAAACTGGTACCGGCATTAAATAAAAAGTGCTAGAAAAATTAACCGTTGAACGGTAGGAAATCATCCGCCAGCTGGCGGATGATTTTAGGGCAACATTTAATTTTTCGGTCTTTTTATTTTGAGCCCCGTCCTAACGGGTTCATCCGGGCGGGCTTTATTTTTTTGTTACGTTTTTTTATCAAGAAAAAATGTAAGCAGAAACCAGCTAACACGAATAGCAACGGCGCTTTGAGCATAACACACCTACGATTTATCTTAAATAAAACCTACTGCTACATCCGTTTTAATGTGTTGCTATATTATCAGCGCTTACAACATAATTTTAAAAAACTACATCCGGAACTCCTTCCCATTCATACAGTTCATTCTTCTCCTTATTATCAGGCCTCATTTTGGAAGAACGGATTGTAAACACAGAATGATAAAGCATTTCTTCTGGTGGCATTTCATACTGCAGTATTTTCCTGTATTGTTCTTCCGGCAAATCCTGGCTTACCCACTGTTTCGATAATTCAAAAGGCAGCATCAACGGCATGCGCCATTTGTTTTCTCCACCATTATGTACTTGTTTCATTAATTTATTTGCATCCCTTGTAATAAGTGCAAACGTCCAGCGTTTAATCATCTCGCCTGTTTTTTTATCTGGTAGCTCAGCAACTGAATATAGCCCGGGTATAAATAGTACCGGCTGATTTTTTACTTGCAAAAAATAAGGCACTTTGTTTTTCATGCCTGTAACTTCCCGATGCTCATAAAATCCAGTAATAGGTATTAAGCACCGCTTTTGCCTGATTTTATACCAGTAACTTTTAGGGTCATCTAAAATACGCTCGCTGCGGATGTTTAACATTGCTGCCCGCTGCCTTTTAAAAGCATCTTCGTCTTTGGTATAATACGGTATCACGCCCCATTCCATAAAAGTAAAATGTGGCGCCGTATCTACTTTATGGGCATAAATAATGGGGTGCTCTCCATAGGCATGGCCAATAATATGGGTAAGGTTATGCAATAGGTTAAAATCAAGCTGCAACTGGTCATCAAAAATCAAGTCAGTAAAATAGTCTGATAACTGCCGGATGTTTATTGTAAAAGAAATGTCGTAGCACATGGTTATGATTTTTCTATATCCTCAAATTTAACACGTATTTCCTGGTTACTACGTTTAAGGATTACAAAAAGTTCGCCAAATATTACCTGTAATTGTGGGCGTATAGATTCCTCTGCTCCAATTCGCCATGTTGTTTTTATAGCTATGTAACGCCGTAAATTATCTTTGTACTTCAGCCCAATTATTTTCTTTAAAGCATCAAGGTCTTTTACAATAGCCCAATAAATAATATACGGAGACCTTTCAGCCAGCAGCTCTTTAATTTTTGTAAAATGTATAGCATTTGCCAGGTTAAGGACACAAGCAAATTGATCGCCTTTTATAGCTGAGAAATGTATCCTGGCAAGGCCCTCATCATCATAGTCGGTAACTAAAATACCCATCTTAGGCTTATCAGCAAAATGGTCAAGCCCTCTTTTGTAGGATTGTGTTACCAGGTAAATTTTCTTTAAGGGTATCAGCCTTGCAACAAATTGAGGTGTCAATAATTCAAATGGCTGCAGCATTAGTTTTTTATTTTGATGATGTGGTTAATGTTCGTAGTATAGCAAGGCGACAAATGTTGTGCCCTTGCTTTATATTCTTTTTTAAATCCCTGTATGCCAAATTTCACCAGCCCTTTGCCCATTGCCAGGTTAACTTTATCTACTGTTGCATTAATTGTTTTGCCTGCCGGGTCAGGTGATGAAAATAGGTTCATTTGTACTACGCTTTCCGGCACCAGTCCATAGAGTTCAATACCGCACTTCATGTAGTTGTGCCCTTCTTTAAAAATAATATCCAGCCCCTTCAAGGCATATTTAATTATTTCAGGGGTAGAGTTGCTGGCACTGTCCATCTCAATGCATATAGCGTGGAAATACTGCTTATCCTGCGTACGGTGAGGATTTGTATTGATGAACACTTTTAAGCTTTTTGCAGCACTCTTTTGCTGCCGCAGCTTCATTGCACAGGTGGCTGCAAAATTACTCAGGGCTTCCTTAACCAAAGCTTTGTCTTGCGTTAACGAACCGAAAGAACGCCCGGTACAAATATTCTTTTTATCCGGTATTTTAAATTCCCATGCAATGGCCGGTATGCCCTTTAATTCCGTTTGCAGGCGTAAGCCAACCACGCTCATCTTACTAAGCACAAAATCTTCCGATGCTTCCGTAAACTGCTTTGCGGTTTTTATGCCATTGCGTATAAGCATCAGCGCATATTGCCGGCCAATGCCCCAAACATCGCCAACACCAGTATATTCCAGCATTTCATCAATAAGGTATTCATTGGCAGCCCAATGCACGCCAACCGCTTTATTTTTCTTTTTAGCATACCGGTTCGCCATTTTAGCAAGTGCCTTTGTAGGGGCTATGCCTACGCATACAGGTATGCCCGTATTTTTCTGCACCGTCTTTTTTATTGTCATGCCAAGCTGCAGCAAATCAACAAACGGCATATCGGCCATATCAAGGAAAGCCTCATCAATCGAATACAGTTCCATCCGGGGCACAAAGCCAGCCAGCGTTTTCATTAC
>JAYVUJ010000212.1:0-5117 GCA_043788035.1 Ferruginibacter sp.
GCCAATGCGTAAATTTGTTTTTTTGTATCCAACGGTTGCCCGCTGGCAGTTACCGACCAATAAATGCCACCATATTCTTTATCAACAAAATAATTAAGGATATACTTAAAGGCTATAGTAGCCATATCTAAATGAGCGAGATTACCAGTTACTTTGTAAGCCGCAGAAAACGCCCAGAGGATTCGGCTATTTAGCACAGACCCTTTTGCCGCTTGTGTATCTGGTACATTATGCTCATCAATTTTTCCAATAAAACCACCATTTAAAACATCATTAGTATTCTCTATCCAATAAGCGAGTATGGCAGCCAACTCTTGTTTGGCCTGTGTTTGGTAGCTAATTAATAAGGTGGCAATATCGTTGCTTACAACCTTTGTTATTGCATTATCCATCTTTATCTATTTAACCAGCGCTTCTTGTAATTGTTGATCCGCATTTTTTAAGTAAGCGTTGTTGCTATTTACAATGGCATTAATTTTTTGTACAGATGCCGTAGAAGTAAATCCATCCGCAGGCGTATTTTTTACATAATCAATCAATTGGCCAACAGAAGAAGTAGCCACATGCATGCGGCTATCTGAGGAAGCGTAATAAATAAATATAGTGCCATCTTCATCAGCAACCCAACCATTGCAAAATACTACGTTGCTTACATCGCCAATACGTTCTTCGCCTTCCGGTGCTAAAAAGTAGCCGCCTGGCTTGTATATTACTTTGGTAATATCAGTAAGGCTTGTCATAAATAAATATAACGTGTACCTAAGGCCAGCCGCTGTATTCCGCACGCCATGTGCCATGTGCAGCCACCCGTCTGTTGTTTTAATAGGCGCGGGTCCCAGCCCCATCTTCATTTCAAAAATGGTATGGTATATCCTTTGGTCAATAACTTCTTCTTGTTCAATTACCGCATTGGTAATATCTTTCGCCAGCCCAAAACCAATGCCGCCACCTTTGCCAGGCTCAATAAAACTATCCTGCGGCCTGGTGTAAAATGCGTACTGACCATCAAAAAATTCAGGGTGCAGCACAACGTTCCTTTGCTGCGCAGATGGTGTTTTTAAGTCTGGCAGGCGTTCCCATACCAACAAATCTTTTGTACGTGCAATACCACATTGCGCAATGGCGGAAGTATGGTCGCCGCCAGCGGCTGCAGGGTCTTTTCTTTCTGTACAAAAAAGGCCATATACCCACCCATCTTCATGGGCTATCAGGCGCATGTCGTATATGTTGGTATCAGGCACGCTTGTTTCCGGCATCAATACCGGGTAATCCCAAAAACTAAAATTATCAATACCGTTATCACTTTCGGCAATGGCAAAAAAAGATTTCCTGTCTGCTCCTTCAACCCTTGCTGCCAGTACGTATTTACCTTTCCATTTAATGGCGCCTGCGTTAAAAACGGCATTTATGCCAAACCGTTCCATCAGCAGCGGGTTTGTATTTTCGTTAAGGCTATACCGCCAGGTTATAGGGGCATGTGCGGCAGTAAGCACCGCATTATCGTAGCGGTTAAAAATACCATTCCCCGGAATTATTTTTTTATTTTGCTTAGTTAGCAGACTTTGGTGAGCGTGGTTGAGTTGCACCAGCCTTTCACTAAATTGTTGAAGCATATTTGGAACTTATTAAAATGATATGGATTTTTAAAATTAAAATGATGATTCGTATAAAAAACTACTTTAAAAAGTATTTTTTATTTGTTACCGACTATATAAATTTTGGCTACTTGCTTTCTTTTCAAATAGTATTTTATCAAGCAAAAAAAATGTTTTAAAATCGGGTGCAGATGCTTGTCCTTTGTAGGGTACATAATAATGCATGTGCCCATTAGCTTGCTTTCCTGCATTGCGCCATAACAATACATACAAGGGTATATGGTGCTGCATGGCCGGCCACAATGTTTTTGTCCACCACTCAGTATAAGGTATGGCTTCATAACCGGTTTCGCCCAACGCCATAATTTTATGGTGTTCCATTGCAACGGTATCCGCAATGCCTAATAGATTATCTACAGATTTTATAAAGGAATTATCTATAGCGGGGTCGTTATATTGGTAGGCATCAAAACTTACGATATCTGCAAAATCATCACCCGGGTACCTTTCCATAAAAGCCGCTTTTGTTTTGCAATCGCCTGCGGTGTTATAAACGTACAACATGTTATGCACGTGCTTTATATCATTTAAATACTGGATGGTATATTTCCAAAGCTGTATAAATTCCGTTGCGGTACAAGTATTTTGCGTCCACCAAAACCAGTTGCCTGTAAGCTCATGAAACGGCCTAAACAAAATTGGGATTAGCTCGCCTTTGGGGCCTTTAAGCGACAATGCATAAGCGGCTACTTTATCCAGCCATCCGTTATACAATTTGTTAGCGCTACCACCTGGCAAAGCTGCTGCTACGGCGCCATGCGTGGTATCCCAGGCGGTTTTGCCGGTAAGCGGATTATCAAGGTGCCAGCTCAATGTAATTACGCCTCCACGCTTATATCCTTCTTCAATATAATGGCGCATCTTATCAAACGGAACACCATCAATATTAAGCAAGCCGCCATTTTTTTCAATACCCGAAAAATCCCATCCATACAGTGCAGGGTACTCGCCAACCATTTCTTTTACATCGCTCCGCCCATCTTCATATTTCCAGCCCACACCATAAGCCAGATCATCCTGGTGCCCAAATAATACGCCCTTGCCATATTGTTTGTGTAAGTTAATGAGCAGTTGCTTTGTTTCTTTAGTAGCTTTTTTGTCAGCTGTTTGGGCATTGGCAAATTTTCCAAAAAACAAGCAAAGCAATGCAATGGGTAATAAAGTATTTTTTTTCAACAAGTAATATTTATAAGTTGACTATTAAGAAAAACAAGCTGACAACCAGCTGATACATCTAATTTTAATCGTCATCAAAATTAATTAGAATGCTTATCGCTTTACTAATACTATCTTATCATATCATTGATATATTAGGATTATGTTTTTTACCAAAATGAGTAATAAACTACCATTTTCATAACACTTGAAAAGCAATCCATCAAATTATTTATGGCACTTTTTTATATTATTATTTGTATTTTTACATCACCAATATCCCTCACTAACTTAAACCTGCCATTAGGATGCTTAAAAATATAGTAAGGGAAATAACGCCTTTAACGCAAAATGATTGCTTTACAATTTTTAGCAGGGTAAAAAAAGAGTTTAATTTCCCTTTGCACTACCATGAAGAATTTGAACTTAATTTTATTGTTAATGCTAAAAACGCCAAACGGATTGTAGGCGACCATGTAGACCTTATCGATGATATTGAATTAGTGCTGATAGGCCCAAACCTATCCCACGCCTGGTTTACCAACCAATGTAAAAGTGAAGAAATAAAAGAGATTACCATCCAATTCCACAAAGACCTTTTTGATGAAAAAATGCTTCGCCGTAACCAGCTCAGCTTCATCCGTAAAATGTTTGACCTGGCTGCAAAAGGTATTTTATTTTCAAAAGAAACAGCGCAGGCAATTTATCCCCGCATCATTTCGCTGCACCAAAAAAGCGGCTTCGATTCTGTGATGTCCCTCATTAATATTTTGCACGACCTTTCCACTTCCCGCAACATCCGCACCTTGTCTGAAACAACTTTTAACAACGAATCTCAATTCAACTTCAACAGCCGCCGCATAGAAAAAGCTTTTGAATATATGAATAAAAATTACGACAAACAAGTAACATTAGGCGATATTGCAAAGCTGGTAAATATGACGGAAGTTTCTTTCAGCCGCTTTATAAAAAAACGCACCGGCATTACTTTTATTGATAGCCTTAATGAAATACGGCTTGGGCATGCGTCCCGTATTTTGATCGATACCACCAATTCAATTGCGGAAGTTTCATACAGTTGCGGCTTCAATAATATCTCGAATTTTAACCGCTTATTTAAAAAGAAAAAGAGCTGTACACCTAAAGAGTTCAGGGAAAGTTTTTCAGGCACCAGGACTTTCTTTTAGGGCTTCGTTAACTATGATACGTCGTTGCTGTAATATTTTTGTCCGGACCAATACAGCAGCTATAGTGAACTTTGTTGTGTCACTCACTTTTACAAAAAATAGCTTTATTCAGCACCTCCCACACTTGCTACCATCTTACAAAATCGTAAAGTTTAATGGATAACTGCATTATTATTTAACAACATTTATATGCCTTAGGAAACAGCCGGGCATACATCAAAAAATAAATTTGGATAAACTAAGTTTATTAGTATATTTGTACTAATCAAATTAGTTGTTATGTCACAAGCAGGACAAAATTTAAAATACCTCCGCAAATTACGGGGCTGGACACAAGAAGAGTTTGCAGTAAAGCTCGGCATCAAACGTTCGCTAATTGGTGCTTATGAAGAGGAACGTGCAGACCCACGCATTGAAGTATTAGAAATAGTGGGCGATATTTTTAAGCTAAGCCTCGATGAGCTGTTACTAAAAGACCTGAGTAATACAGGCAGTAATTATTTAGCCAAGCGAAGGCAGCAAAAAATGATGATGGCCGAAAGGAACCTCATACATTTTGTGCCTGTAAAAGCTGCAGCAGGTTATTTAGCTGGTTATGCAGATAGCGAGTTTATAGATGAACTCAATACATTTACATTGCCAATGTTAGCCGGCGGCAACTACCGGGCCTTCGAAATTATTGGCGATAGTATGATGCCAACACCAAGCGGTAGCATTATTGTAGGCGAAAAAATAGATAGTACAGAAGATGTGAAAAATGAGCAAGCCTATATCATTGTAAGCCGCAATGAAGGGATTGTATATAAAAGGATAGTAAAGAATAATAAAGCTAAAAGTAAATTAACACTTGTAAGCGATAACCCTCAATACCAACCATACCAGGTAAATACAGAAGATGTGGTAGAATTGTGGAAGGCGCAAATGGTAATAAGCAAAGTAAGCACACAACAACGCTGGGATATGAATTCGCTGGCAAGCATGGTTAATAACCTGCAAACGCAAGTTAGCACTTTAAAGAAAAAGATGAATTAAGCACAGCTATTTTTCATTTTAAAAGATTAGTGTGGCTTTATTAAAAATTCAGTAGGCCACCAAGCTGCTAATCCGATTTATAATAGTT
>JAYVUJ010000213.1:0-9015 GCA_043788035.1 Ferruginibacter sp.
CTCAGCGTTTTTTTCAACTGATAGCCAATGATGGCGTAATTGTCATCAGCTACTTCTTTGGTTAAAAAGTTGAACGCTTTTACAAATCCATCTTTGCCATAAAAATCATCAGCGTTAATAACCGCAAAAGGCTCGTTTACAATGCCCTTGCAGCAAAGTACGGCCTGTGCGGTGCCCCATGGTTTTTTTCTTTCCGCAGGTATTTGCCGGTCGCCTACAAATTTGGTTAGTTCCTGAAACGCATAATCCACTTTTATCTTTCCCTCCAGCTTGCTGCCGAATGTTTGTTTAAACATGTCTAAAAATTCGCTGCGGATAATAAAAACTACTTTTCCAAAACCAGCTTGTATGGCATCGTAAATGGAATATTCCATAATCGTTTCTCCACTTGGCCCAAAGCCTTGTACTTGTTTCATACTGCCATAGCGACTGGCCATACCTGCTGCTAAAACTACTAGCGTTGGTTGCATAATGTAATAAAATTTATTTTTGCCTTAAAGGCAATTGTTTAGTAATTATATATCGATGCCGTCTCAAATTATTATAGCCCTTACCAAAAACGAAGCCACAAAACTACAATAAACCGCCCCGTATTTTAAGGCACAATTATCAACCCAAAAATATTCAATTGTATATTGTGATCGCGAAAATAATATATTCAAACTAAAATAATGCTTTTCAATACTTCAAATATATCAATTGATACTATCGCAAACGATTGCCTTATCAAAAATAATATCAGCTTATCTATTATCAGGCTCGATAAAATACACCCCGTAGTATCTGGCAACAAATTATTTAAGCTGCATTATTTTTTACAGCAAGCTATTGAAAATAAATTGCAGGGGCTGCTTACTTTCGGGGGCGCTTACTCCAACCATTTAGTAGCTACTGCCTTTGCCTGCAAAACGCTGGGGTTAAAAAGCATTGGTTTTGTAAGAGGAGAAAAGCCCGCATTTTTATCCCCTACCCTTTTGGCTTGTATAGCATATGGCATGCAACTAAATTTTATTTCTAGAGAAGAATACGACACAAAAGAGGACGCACTTTTTTTAGCTAACCTATCAGATAAATGGAAAGGGTTTTTGCAGGTGCCCGAAGGGGGATATCACCCAAAAGGAGCGGCTGGCGCAGCATTGATAAATAATTTTATTGAAAAAGATACTACACACATCTGCACTGCATTGGGTACCGCCACAACATTTGCAGGCTTAATTGCAGGCGCCAGCCCAACTCAACAGGTTGTAGGTGTATCCGTTTTAAAAGGTATGGTTGATATTGAAAAGAGAGTTTCCTTTTTAACAGAAAGCAGCCATGCCCGCCTGAATGGCGTAATGGGGCAGGCCTACCAAATATTAGATGGGTATCATTTTGGTGGCTACGCAAAAAAAACACCGGCACTTTTACAATTTATGAATACGCTATATCAACTGCAAAATATACCAACCGATTTTGTTTATACAGCAAAAATGATGTTTGCTATTTTAGATACTGTTGAAAAAGGCTTTTTTGCAAAAGGCAGTAAAATTGCCTGCCTGCATACTGGGGGGTTACAGGGTAATAAATCTTTACCCGCTGGCACTTTAATTTTTTGATTGCTTTAACGGCATGTAAATTGCACTTTCCTTAAATTACAGCCTCGCCACTTAAAACAATGATGCGCAAACTTTTATTTTTTATTGTATTTGTATTTGCCTTTGCTAGCACTGCGTTAGCCCAGGATACATTGCCAAGGGTTTCTGTAAAAAGTACAGGCAACCAAATAATTGTAAGCTGGAAAAATAATTACGGCGCCATCATCAGTAATATTAATATACAACGCTCCAGAGATAGCTTAAAAAATTTTACAACCATTGGCACAGTACTAAACCCATTGAATAAAGAAAATGGCTTTGTAGATAGAAAGCCTAATAACCTCAATATGTATTACAGGGTTTTTGTAGCTTTTGAGGGTGGCACATACATATTCTCACTTTCGCACCACCCCGTGTTAGATACAACGCACGCCGTTACCAAAATGGCCGCGGAGCAACCTAATACAACAGAGCCGGCAATGAATGAACTTATACAAACACAACCAGTAAATACAGTAGCAGTTGCAGAAGAAAAGGCACCAGTAGCAGAATCGCTGGAAAATTTTCTTCCTAAAATAAAAATCCCCAAAATAGTAGTGCCCATTGGATTTGTGCCCAGTAAATTTATTTATACTAACAAAGAAAATAACCTTGTAATAAGCCTGCCAGATGCGGAGACACAAAAGTTTTCGATAACATTTTTTGATGATAAGGACAATCAGGTCCTCGAGATAAAAAAAATTACAGAGAGTTTTTTGTTGATGGAAAAAGTCAACTTTATGCATATAGGCTGGTTTTATTACAACTTGTATGATGACCATATTTTTTTAGAGAAATACAAATTCTATATTGGCAAAGAAGGAAGGGTTGGGCCACCGCCGCCAGAGGCAAGAAAGCCAACTAAAGATGTAGGGAAACAAAAATAATTACATAGGTTGTACTAAGGCACCAAACACTTTTTCGAAATTGGCTATAACTTTATTTTTAACGGCTTCATAATTAAGTGCATACCCCAATTCATTTTGTAGAGACGTAACTTTTTTATTTTCAATGCCACACGGTATAATCGTATCAAAATAACTAAGGTCGGTATTAACGTTAAATGCAAAGCCATGCATGGTTATCCAGCGGCTGCAGCGTACGCCCATGGCGCAAATTTTCCTTTCTTTGCCTGGCACACCTGCATTAAGCCATACCCCTGTCTCGCCTTTGCTTCGTTCGCCCTGCAAACCAAATTCAGCCATCGTTAAAATAATTACTTCTTCCAGCGAGCGCAGGTACCTGCCTATATCGGTATAAAATTTTTCAAGATCAATAATGGGGTACCCAACAATTTGCTGCGGCCCGTGAAACGTAATATCGCCACCCCTGTTAGATCTAAAATATTCAATGCCCCGCTGCGCCATCTCGGCTTCGCTAATCAAAATATTTTCTACATGCCCACTTTTACCTAAGGTCAAAACCGGTAAATGTTCGCAAAAAAGCAGGTAATGCCTTGTAGTTACCATGGCTGCGGGCGCTTGTCCAATATTGCCTTCAAGGCTGTCTGCTGCGTGTAAATTACCGGCTGCCAATTCCATATTACGCAAGGTTGCTTTAATGCCCACATTATGCTGAAACAGCCGCTCCTGCTCATCCCATGCTGTTTTATAACCTATCAAACCAAGGTCTTTAAACAATACTATCTGCTTATCCAACGTAATTAGTTTATTTTGCAAAGTTAAATATCTGTTTTTGGTTTTTTGTTGAAGGTTTTTTTTGACAAAAAACAACTTTTTAAAAATTTATGATGACCGACGAAATTATAACAACTGGCACCGAAGAAGAGTTGCAGGAAAGTGAAGAACTGTACGAAAGGCTGGTAATAGAAATATCCAAAGGGCAGGAAGCCTTGCGGATAGACAAGTTTTTAATGCACCGCGTTGAAGGCGCTACCCGCAATAAAATTCAGCAAGCCATCGATAATGAAATGGTGCTGGTAAACGAAAAGCCCATTAAGGCCAACTACAAAGTAAAGCCATACGATAAGATTGTGGTGTTTGATAACCGCCATCCGGAAAGCAACGATATCATCCCCGAAAACATACCGCTTAATATTGTTTTTGAAGATGAAGAAATATTGGTGGTGAACAAGCCCGCCGGGCTTGTAGTGCACCCCGGCAGCGGCAACCCCAGCGGTACGCTCATTAACGGCGTTGCGTATTATTTAAAACAACAAAACCCCGAGCTGGAAGAAAATGGCCTTCCCCGCTTTGGTATGGTGCACCGCATTGATAAAAATACAACCGGCTTGCTGGTGCTGGCAAAAACACCAAAAGCCATGACAGACCTTGCCAAACAATTTTTTAACCACACCGTACACCGCCGCTACATAGCATTGGTGTGGGGCGATTTTGAAAAGAACGAAGGAACCATCCGTGGGCACGTTGGCCGCCACCAGCGCTTTCGTAAATTGTTTACTACTTACCCCGATGGCGAATATGGCAAAGAAGCTATTACCCACTACAAAGTGCTGGAGCGTTTTAATTATGTAACGCTAGTAGAGTGCCGCCTGGAAACTGGCCGCACGCACCAAATACGGGTACACATGCAATACATAGGCCACCCACTTTTTAACGATGATTTTTATGGCGGCGATAAAATTGTAAAAGGCACCGTGTTTACCAAATACAAACAATTTGTAGATAATTGTTTTGCACTCTGTAAGCGCCAGGCACTGCACGCAAAAGAATTAGGCTTCCTGCACCCAACCACCAAAGAGCAGGTGCATTTTGAAAGCGATTTACCCGCCGATATGCTAGCCGTTATTGAAAAATGGCGCAAGTACAGCGAGAACAAAAACGATATAGCTTAGCCGTTTTTTGTTTGTTGTTATTGGTTTATTGTTTGTTCAATTTGAAGAGCCAATGTATGATTGGATAGCTTTTATGAGGCCTAAGGATTAATTACTTTTTACAAATAATATAGTAGCTCTTTATCATGGATTGCCTGGGGCTTAAGCCATTGGCAATATATAATAATCCTTATTTTTATTTTTTTTGTCCAGGCCAATACAGCAGCTATATTGAACTGCGGTGGCATCGCACTCTTGTACAGCAGTCCTTTTTGGTACTCTTCCTAAACTCGCTACCGTATGCGTTTATGAGCAGCAGCGGGCCCTTACTTTATTGGTAATATTTAATGGTTTGCACGTACCGTACCTAGGGCACAACGAACCTACTGTTGCCTTCGTATCAAAATAATGGCTTAAGCATATCGGCATTAAACCAAGATGTCGTAATTTTAATTATTTTTATCTATCTACATTATAATTACCAACGCATAAAGGCAATGTACAAAAAGCTGCCATAAAATGGAACTAACCAAAGAGCAATATGACATCATCAACTCCACCGGCGATATAAAAATAAATGCCGTTGCAGGTTCTGGAAAAACTACTACCGTTATCGAGTATGCAAAGGCCCGCCCTGCCAACTCAAAAATATTATACCTGGCCTTTAATAAATCTGTAAAGCTGGAAGCCATAAAAAAGTTTGCAGATAAAGGGCTCACCAACGTACAAGTTGAAACCGCACATTCTTTAGCATTCAAAAAAGTGGTTACCCGAACCAGCTATAAAGTAAGGCCACAGGGTTACCCCATATATGAAATAGCCGAGCTACTTGGCTTGCAGGGCAACGGAGAAAAACATACCGAGTATATTGTTGCCAACCACATCAGTAAATTCATAGCTTATTTTTGTAACAGCAACAAGAAAAAGGTGCAAGACTTAAATTACCTGGATGTAGTAACAGATGAAAAAGCAAAGACGTTTGTTACTTCGTTTTATCCTTATATTGAAAACCAATCCAGGTTGTTTTTAAGCAAAATGGATAAGGGTGAAATTGAGATAACGCATGATTTTTATTTGAAGAAATTCCAGCTCTCCAACCCAACACTATACTTTGATTATATTTTGTTTGATGAGGGCCAGGATGCATCGCCGGCCATGCTGGATATTTTTTTAAAGCAAAAAGCCACCAAGGTAATTGTGGGCGATACCCACCAGCAAATTTATGGCTGGCGCTACGCAGTAAACTCTTTGGAAAAAGCAGATTTTAAGACTTATTATTTATCAACCAGCTTTAGGTTTAGCCAGCCCATTGCCAACCTTGCCATGGAGATTTTAAAGTACAAAAACCACCTGGAGCCACATGAGCCTTTTGTAATTACTGGCAAAGGCGCCACCAGCGAAACCAAAGTAAAAGCCGTACTGGCCCGAACTAATCTCGGGCTTTTATTAAAAGCTATCGAATATGTAACAGAGAAGAAAGGGCTGAAGCATATTTATTTTGAAGGCAACATCAACTCGTACACGTATGCAGATGATGGCGCGTCTTTGTATGATGTGCTTAACCTTTACAATGGCAACTACGACAGAATAAAAGATAAGCTCATTAAGGCCATGAATACCATGGATGACCTGGAAGAATACATTGAAAAAACAGAAGACGCACAGCTTGGGATGATGGTAGAAATTGTAAATGAATATGGCAATAAAATACCGGAAATCATCCGCTCTATAAAAGATAAGCATGTGGATGGCGATGATAAGGAAAAAGCTGAAATGATTTTTTCAACCGTACACCGTTGTAAAGGCATGGAGTACGATGCGGTGCAACTTGTGAATGATTTTATTACAGAAGAAAAAATAAAAAAACTTAAAGCCGAAGCTAAGGAAGGCATTACTAACCTATCAAAAATATATGAAGAAATAAACCTGCTGTACGTGGCGGTTACCCGTACAAAAAATATTGTACACATACCGCTGCAACTAATGCCTGTCGACTTCCCTGTTTCGACACAGATACATATTTTAAAGGTAAAGACGGATGAAGAAAAACAACAGGAAGCGATTGCTGCCTTACAAAATAACAGGTATAAAAAAACAGCCGCAGCCATTATAAAAGAGAAAGCATACAGCGTAGATAAAGTAAGGGAAAGCCATGCCGGCGCCTACAATAAATGGACAACGGAACTTGACGGCGAATTAACTCAAATGTATTGCGAACGCCACACGCTTAAAGATATGGCTAAGCATTTTGGGCGCACCCCCGGCGCCATAAGCAAACGCGTAAAAAAATTAGAGCTGGTAGATATTTATGGATAAATTATTTTTATACCGCCTTTTAGTAAATGTATAAACGTTATTACAAAAACTATTTAGTAAAAACTTGGTAACATTTGATACCAAGTTTTAGCCTCATTCGTCATTGTTACGGGCTTTTTTATTTTAATAAGCTTTCCAGTTATAAAATATATTAACGATAAACATTTGGTTAGATTGATGTTATATGCCAATACAAATTTTTAAAAGTAAAACTATTTTTATTGTAGACAGGACATATATTGGCTACCATGCTTAAATGGTTTGATTATTGCAGAATAAAAAAATTACAGCAACAAAACATAGGCAATTACTATAACCATTTCTACCACTAAATAAGCCAGGTTATACTTATGCTACAGCCAATGCCTATTTTGTAAAAAAAAGCCCAGTAAGGCTGCTATATTAGTACAAGAATGCGACGCCACCGCAGTGCCACATAGCTACTGTATTAGTTGGGGCAATAAAAAAAACTATTTGAAATTAAGGACGATGTACGTTCAAGTGGTAAGTGCAACGGTAGATATAAAGGCGTAATGGCATAAAAAAACGCCGCTTACAACTACTTAAATAAATTAATAATACTAATGGGTATATAAAAATACGCCCCATGAAATCTTTAAATAGCTTAATCATCACTACCTCCAATAACGCATTGGACAATAATGCCTTTCAAACAGGGATATGGATGGAAACCCTCGCTGCGCCTTATTATATACTGAGGGATGCAGGAGAGTACATAACCATTGTATCGCCCAAGGGAGGCAAGGTACCTTTAGCCCAAAATAGCGAAACTGCCCCAGCCGTTACAAAAGATACAGAACGTTTTGAACAGGACAACCAGGCAATGTATCATTTTTTACATACGCTTCCTTTAAACGAAGTAAAGCCACAAGAGTACGACCTCGTATTTATAGCAGGCGGCTATGGTACCATGTGGGATTTTCCTGTAAGTAAAGAATTGAAATCGATACTGGAATTTTTTACCGAAAACAAGAAACCAATTGCTCTTGTGGGGGATGCAGCAGCTGCATTGCTTTCTTTAAAAAATAAGGATGGGCTGGATTTTATAAAAGGTAAAAAATTAACCGCCTTCAGTAACAGCGAAGAAGCGCATACCGGGCTAAACGAAACCCCGCCCTTTTTGTTGGAATCTAAACTTTCATCGCTTGACGCGTTGTGCAGCAATGGGCAAAATTTTAAAAGCTATGTTGTTGCCGATAGCAATATAATCACCGGGTAAAACCCTACCTCATCTGTAGATGCAGCAAAGCAGCTACTGGCGCTGGCGCATAAAAAGTATAAAGATGCCGCCATGTATTAAGCCCTAAGGCCTTAACGTAACGGCATGGGTTTACTATTACAAATAATATTTTGTATGGTTAAATTAATCACATAATGAATGCTATAATCATCTAACCCCTTTGCATCAAGGATTTGTTGTGGCTTATTTTCAATCCTTGTTTCAATATTTTTGATTTGATTGGAGTGCGGCAAAATAAAGTAAATAAGGGCTTTGCCTTATTGGAGTAAGCGCTTCAAAAGCATTTTTTAATACTGGCATTTTTTTTAAAATATTTTTAAATTGCTCAGGCGTATAAAATTCACTGGTGTTTTTAAATCCCAGTTTTATGCCTGCTTTTTCCAATTTTGGAGCTTCTTTAAGTAGAGCTTTTAAGGTAGGTTTCATTTTTAATATGCCGCCAATATCCGTAAACCTAATGCGTGGCTGCCTGTATATTTTTAGTTTGTTGTACCATAATTCCTTTCACATCTTGTAGCAAAGTGCCTTGCATAAATAGCCATGCACAATAGTTTTTAAACCCGTGTAGCAAAACAATATTGCTGTCTTTACATGTGTAGCACGGGCAGCCCCATTTCAATTCTTCTGCGAGCCCGCATTCAAATACAATTATCCTCAGTTCCGCATAAGCCCCTTGCCACTATGTGTTTTTCTTAAAAAACTAATCAACTTTAGGGTTCATACTGTCAAGTTATTATTTGAGTAAAATAATTTAATTTATTAGCCTTAAGTACAAGGATACCTATGCGGGAAAAGGCCTTAACTAACAGCATTTATTTTATCTTTTTAATAATTATTGTTAGCCAGCTATAGCAATAATACTTTTTGGAGAAAAATAGCTACGCCATTATGCCAGCCCGCTTTACGGTGTTTATTACCGATAGCCCAACATTAAGTACTTAATGTTGCAAATAAGTTTTAGCATTGCCTTGTTTATTTAGGGTAAGATAAGGTAAAAGGCAAATATTGTAAAACTGGCAAACAGCAAGCTC
>JAYVUJ010000214.1:0-7219 GCA_043788035.1 Ferruginibacter sp.
GTTGTTTCTTTTAATTCAATGCCCATATCTGTTGCCTTCATGGCCATGGTTGTTATCATGCAGGTTGCAAGGGCTGTACACACTAAATCTGTAGGCGAAAAATTTTCTCCTTTTCCTCGGTTATCGGTAGGTGCGTCAGTTTCTATCACAGAATTGCTTTGCAGGTGGGTTGCATGGCATCTTAAATTACCTTCATAAAGAATCGTTGCTGTCATTGTACTATTTTTGTATAAATTTACAGAAGTAAAAAGTGACTATGCGTAAAATATTTTTTATTGTTCTGGCAATAGCTGTCTCTTCTGCCTTGTTTGCCCAACAAACTAAAACAGGCAAAAGGGAAGAGCGCCGCAAAAAGATCAATGCTATGATAAAGGAAGAAGAGGAGGGTGTTATTGCTTACCAGCGGCATACTATTTTCGGCTTAAAATTAGTAAATGACGGCTATGGCGCTTTTCTGGAAATTGGCAGGGCGCAGTCAATAAAAAAGGCACTGCTTTTTCAACTGGATATTTCTGAACGCAAGCATGTAAAAGAAAACAAGCAGTCGGACCAGCAATACCCTGGTCCATCAATTATTTTTGGAAAAATTAATTTTTTCTATCCCGTAAAATTGGGTGTTCAACAGCAAATATTATTAGGCAACAAAAGCAATAAAAATGGCGTAAGCGTTACCGCTAATTTTGGTGGCGGTATCAGCCTTGGATTTCTGCGGCCTTACTTTTTAGAAATAAATGACACTTCAAAATCGCCTTTGGAAAGAAAATTTATCCGGTACGAAAGTGCTGACAGTGCTACGTTTACCAACCCCAGCAATCTTTATAATTTACAAGCAACAGGGCCAAGCTTTACAAAAGGATGGGGTAATTTAAAATTTACTCCGGGGCTGTACGCCAAATCTGCCCTACGTTTTGATTATGGAAGGTACAACGAAGTAGTAAGTGCTATTGAAGTTGGGGTAACCGCCGAATATTATTCTAAAAATATCCCTCAAATAGTCTCTGTAAAAGAGAAGAAATTATTTGTGGGCGCCTACGTCTCTATCCTTTTTGGGAAACGAAAATAGAAAGGGGTAGGCTTTACGTTGAAACCTGAACATTTGCAACCGAATGTTGTTTTAAAAGGCTGATGCCTGATTTTTTAATTTTTAATTGTAGTGAATGACAGAGTTACCCGTAATAGATGGCGTAGTGGAAGTTAAAGTAAAAAAGCCAGACTGGCTAAGGGTGAAGCTACCCATTGGAGAAGAATTTAAGCACGTTAGGAATTTAGTAGATACCCATAAGCTGCACACTATTTGCGAAAGCGGCAATTGCCCTAACATGGGCGAATGCTGGGGTGAGGGAACAGCAACATTTATGATATTAGGAAATATTTGTACCCGAAGCTGCGGTTTTTGCGCTGTTGCCACCGGCAGACCGTTACCAGTAGATTGGGATGAGCCACAACGTGTAGCCGAAGCCATTAACCTGATGAAAGTGAAACATGCTGTAGTTACCTCTGTAGACAGGGATGAGATAAAAGATGGCGGTTCTATCATTTGGTACAATACTATTAAAGCCATCAGGGCTTTAAACCCAACAACTACTTTAGAAACTTTAATACCAGATTTTAAAGCGGAAACAGAAAACATACAACGTATTATAGCTGCAGCGCCAGAAGTAGTATCCCACAATATTGAAACGGTTGAAAGGCTTACCCGGCAAGTGCGCATACAAGCAAAATACTGGCGTAGCATGGAAACCTTACGCATTTTGAAACAAGGCGGCATGCGCACCAAAAGTGGTATCATGCTTGGCTTAGGCGAAGTAAAAGAAGAAGTGGTACAAACAATGCAGGACCTTCGGGACAGCGATGTAGATGTTATTACTATCGGCCAATATTTACAGCCAAGCAAAAAGCATTTGCAGGTACAACGCTTTGTACATCCTGACGAATTTAAGGAACTAAGAGAAATAGGCTATCAGATGGGCTTTGATTATGTAGAAAGCGGTCCATTGGTACGTTCATCTTACCACAGCGAAAAACATGTAATTGCCGGCTGGGGAAAAAACAAATGGTTGCAGGAAAAAGCTACCGAAATAATAACGAACTAATAATTTAAGGATTAAATATAAAAACCGGCCTGACACCCTCGTCTGACCGGTTTTTTTTAGGGCTTTGCAGTTAAGTTATCCGCAGATGCTCACATTAATGCTATAATAATCTTCGGATTTGCGGCTAAAAAAAATAATTTATACTCTGAATCTTATTTTAGCAATTATATCCGGCAGGCACAATCCATGAAATCGGCTTTGTTAACATTTATGCGTTTTACCTACAACCTTTAAGTTGCCTTATCTTGCTTCCATAATATTTCTATTAAAATAAAGACTATCTTCTAAAAACTTTACTACTATTTTATGAACAAAAATTATACAATAAAAGGAATAAACCATAAAAAAAGCCAATTAAAAACTTTGTTAATAAGATCCATCCCTCTTGTAATTTTTTTCTTTACTATTGCTAAAAGCCATGCGCAAATACCCATAGATAACAGCGTAGAATTAAAATACGTAAGTACGCAAATAAAAGCAAGCTCCATTATTACACTGCAAAAATTTGATTCTGCATTTGCTAAAAGCATGTATACAGATACCATAGTAACAAAGCCGGAATTATTTGCAAAACTTTGGAATACCTATAAAGATGTTACCTATAGCAAAGACCCTAAGGTGCTTGATATACGCTATAAGGTAACTTTATATTTTAGTGTATACACGCCACCAGTGTATCTTTACATAGATGGCTTTTTTAATACGGTAGATGATAAAGGAATTATTTTAAAAGGACCTTTCCTAAAAACACTGCATCACATGGTGGACGCTATTATGTATAAAAAGAAGCTATAATAGTTAGTATAAGTGCCTTAAGCAAAAAATTGGTAACAGCTCCCATAACGAGGATATCCAGGCTTTGGCAGAGTTGTCTAATTACCCTCAGGGTTATCTGAAGGTATTTTGAAGTGTAGCTGTATTTATTTCTTAATAATACCGCACCACAAAAAAACAGCAATTCCCCAAAATCACTGCTCTGTTACCAACTGCATTATGGTTACTTTGCCTCCCTGATTTTCTCATAATATTTCTTCGCCTTACCAGTACTGCAACAGCTTAATGGGCTGCACCAGGGGCGCATATTATTTTTAGTGCTGTCTATAAATACCCAGCCACACTTTGGGCATTCTTCTATTCGGTCGCTATTATGGGTAGTTAACATATCAGCGGCGTCTTCCCTTATCAGCAATAAGGGCTGTAGTAAATCGGTATCCGCAACAACCCATGCGAGCGTAATTTTTTTTTTGCCTCACTGCAAAGGCAAGTTGGCTATAACTTAGCGATAATGCTTTATTGAATGCAGCTAATACAGTTGCCGGTACTTTATGCTGCTGCCCAGTGGCAATGGCGGAAAATAATTGGTATAACAGCCCTCTCGTAAAATACAATTGCTTTAATGCAGCAACAGCTTTGGCAGGGTGCAGTTTTGCTTCTTTAGCCATAGCAGCCCTTTGAGAGTGGGTTAGCATATTTACCTTTTTGCCCCAGGGCACCACATCATGGTACGTTCCCGGGTATTCATACAGGTTTTCTCCCCGCCAGGCATGTATTGTATTTATAAAATTAAAGCACAGCATACCGCCATCCAGGGTTAATGTACCAATACTCCGTAATATCGCAATATTATGAAAGTACAATTTCTATTACCTGCCAAAATACTTTTGCCGGTAATAAAATGATATTTATTTTATACTATCAAAATACACTTAGCTGGTAATAATTTTTTGTTTATAAAATTAATGTAACGTTGCAGCTACAATGTTTTAAATAACCACTACAACAAATAGTAAAACTATTTTTTTTACTATTAAGCATAGTAAAGCAATTTGCAGTTTCTTAGGGCTGTAATATCTTTACTGCAAACAATACCTTACGACCAAAAAACAACAACCAAAAAAGATAAACAAATACTTAATGCCAAAAACAAACAGCCCCATAAAAGTTGCTTTCGCTTTTTTTTCTATCTATATTATTTGGGGTACTACTTACCTGGCAATAACTTTTGGGTTAAAGGGCTTTCCGCCATTTATATTATCTGCGTGCCGGTTTTTTACCGCAGGGCTAATCGTATTTATTTTTTGTACAATAAAAGGAGAGAAGCTACCAGCAAAAAACATCATTACCGTATGTATTATTAGCGGCTGCCTAATGCTGATAGGAGGTTCCGGCATCGTTTCCTGGTGCGAAAAATATGTAAGCTCAGGGCATGCCGCTACCATTATGGCCACAACGCCATTTTTGTTCATTGTGCTGGATAAAAAAAGATGGGCATCCTATTTTAATAATAAGCTTGTTATTGCAGGGTTGGTAACTGGCTTTTTAGGGCTGGTACTTTTTGTAAGGTCTGCCGCACCAACTGTAACCTCGGCAGCAGATGATACCATGCTCCTGATAACAAATATCGTATTATTGTTGAGTGCCGTATTATGGGTAGTAGGGTCGCTATATGCCAAAAAAAAACTGGTATCTTCAGATAGCAACATGATGACTACAAGCCTGCAATTAATTGCGGCAGGCTTTGGTTGTGCAGTTGTTGCCGCCTTTACAAGTGAGTTTAAGGAATTTAGTATGTCCACTATACCAGTATCTGCGTGGGGTGGCTTACTATACCTCATTATTTTTGGTTCTGTTATAGCCTACCTTGCCTTTACCTGGCTATTGAGCATCCGCCCACCGGCAATAGTAAGCACGCATACTTATATTAACCCAGTGGTAGCGGTATTACTGGGATGGGTAATAGCCGGCGAAAAACTAACACACATGCAAATAGTAGGGCTGATAATTATACTGGCAGGCATGCTGCTAACGAATTTACCAAAGTATATAGCAACAAAGACAGGTAGTTGACAAACCATACGCTCCATGATGCTACTGCTTTGGTTGTAAAGTTTACACCTTTATTAAGTGTGTAAACTTTACAACGAACTATTAAAAACCAAAACTAATATTTTTATGATCCAATAAAACATTAGGTACCATACGTCATACACTAAAAAATCATCGGCGATCGTACATAATAATTAAAGCTGTACCAATCCGTATTTAACTGCGTACAATGCCATGCCCACCCGGCTTTTAACCTGTAATTTGTCGAATAAGGCATCGCGGTAACCATCAATAGTTTTAGGGCTTAAATACATTTGGGCGGCTATCTGATTATAGGTGAGCTCACTGCAGGCAAGCTTTAAAAAGTCTTTCTCACGGTCGTTAATTAGGCGAATGCTGCTATTCTTATCATTTTGAGCATCTATATTTTGCAGGGAGTGTACCAGTTTACCGGTTATAAAATCAGTGTAATAATATCCTTTAACCATAATAGCGTTTAATGCATCGCCTAGTTCATTAGGTTCCACATCTTTGTTTAAATACCCTTTTACCCCCAGCTTAAGCATCCGCACAATACTATCTTCTTTAGCAATCATGCTCACTACTAAGACTTTTATTTGGGGATAGTTTTTATTGAGCCATTCTACAGTGGCAAAGCCATCCATTAAAGGCATATTTACGTCCATCAATATTATATCCGGTACGGTTTGGTTATTTAATTTAAGCTGAAGGTCGTTTCCATTATCCGCTTCAAAAATGATTTCGCAATCGCTGCAAACCATTTTTATTAACGATATTAATCCCTTTCTAAAAAGCGTATGGTCATCTACCAAAGCCAGGCGCATAGGTTGTTTAATAGGCATAAAATTATTTATAAAAGCAATTCTATAGTTGCTCGTGTACCGTTACCTGGCAAGCTCTGTATGTGCAATTGTGCTTCAATAAGATTTGCCCTACTGGTCAGGTTACGTAAACCTGCCCCAGTACTGTGGCGGTTATCTTCTGTATTAAAGCCAATACCGTCATCTTCAAACGCTAATATAAATAATTTATTACAATTATTAATCGAAATGCTTATGTGTTTCGCCTTACTATGTTTTACAGCGTTGTTTAAAATTTCCTGGGCCATCCTAAAAAGTATAGTGGCTTTATCCGTATCTATTTCAGGGATGGCTGCACCTACCTGGCAGGTTACTATAAACTGCCTGGTTTTATTAAGCCTTTCAACTTCTACTTCTATAGCTTTTACCAGCCCAGCTTGCTTCACCCTATCGCTACCGAGGCTTACCGATAGCGACTTTATATCAGCTATCAATTGTCTTGTAAGCCCTTTGGTACTTTCTATTTTTTCCATAGTGGCAGCGGTATCTTCTAATTTCAGGGTATTTAAATTTATTTTTATCAGGCTGGCAACCTGCCCAAGGTTATCATGTAGTTCCTGCCCTATGTGCTGCAGGGTTTGCTCCTGTATTTCTATTTGCGACTGCAGCAATAGCTGTGCATACTTAGCCACCAGCTGCTGCTTTTCTTTTTTTAAAAAATAAAATCTTTTTTGATAAAAAAATATAAATACTATTACAGCCGTAGTAAGCAGCAGCAAAAGAAATGTTATGCCCAGCACAAATTTTATTTCAGTCATTAGTTTTGCATTGTATGCCCACATAAAAATATATGCACATAATTAAAAAGATTGTGTTATGCAATTGCCAGATGTAAATAAGCAAGGGAGATTTTTCAACGGTTAATTTATTGTAGGTAATAAAAATAAAGAAGTTAATAGTATAGTAGCTGAATATGCCGGTATTAAACCAAAAATTCCTAGATCGTGAAATGTTTGTGCCTGTTGGGTTTTTAAAGATCCGCATAAAATAGTATAATGAGTAGCCGCATAATATAATGGCTGCAAGGCAAAACGAATTGCTGTTAAATTGGTCCATTGGCTCCAGGTAAATAGTATCTATTAAAAACAACAAGGTAAAAAGTAGGGCTGCGCCAAAAATAATTCGCTTTGTGTTTGGCGTGTTAAACAGCTTGATGTAAAAAAGCGACAGTATAAAGAATGAAAAAAGACAGTTATAATGGTAGATAAACAGGTTATTTGCGTTGGGTATTGTTAGCAGGTTGGCGTACAAGTTTAGCGCACACTGCAGCACTAAAAAATAAAAAATTAAAGATACCCTTAATTCTTTTTTGCCTGCCGCAATGAGGATAAGCACTAAGGGAGGCAAAGTGTCCATGTATTTAAATATACCGCTAAAAATAGTTGCTATCATGGTACCAAAATTTTTAAAATTACTAAA
>JAYVUJ010000215.1:0-2170 GCA_043788035.1 Ferruginibacter sp.
TTATACTCCGGCGCCACTACGCCATAACCTGCAAATACTACTTCATCATTGCTAAACGACACGGCAGTATCCGTTTTATCTGTCCAGATAACATAGTCATCCAGGCCCTTTAAATCAAAATTTCCTTTGGCACTTTGTACCTGCATCGTTGGTGCGGCAGTGGTAGTAATATTTACCATCGGTACCTCTTGTAAAAAGCTACTGCCATTGCCAGGCTCTAAACCAACAGCTGCAAATTGCTGCTGCAGGTAGGCAATGCTTTTTGTTTCGCCGGCGGTAAAAGGCTTGCGGCCTAAAAAGTCGTCACCGCTTAATGTGGCAATATGTTTGCCAAGGCTATCTGCACTAAAAGCAGCTAGCGCAGCATCGCCACCAGCAACGGCTGTATTGTTTTTACAGCTTGCCAGCATTATCAGTATAAAGGCAACGCCAGTGCCACGTAGTAATAATTGCATGAGGATAGTTTTATAAAATGATATTTCAATATAAGTCATAATTTCTTAACCGGAATGGTTTTCTGTGGCAGGAGGAACAATTTACCTGTTGCCCCAGGCAATACAAAGCTATGTATTATATTCCCGGGCGGTAGTGCATTTATCTATGTAGGCTGTTTTATAAATTTTATGTCATGTGCTGTATCTTTTCGCAGCATGTCGTAGGCACTCCAAAAGTTGAGAAGGTGCCATAGGTACCTATAAGTTTTGGGGGCCTATAAATAGTTGACAGGCATAAAAGCTGTTTGTAGCAGGGTCTTGTAGTTTTTGGTGACTGACAAAAGCCAATAAAAAAATGTTTTATGAAAATAATTAAAAATGCACCCTTATTAACCTAGTATTTTAGCTACAAAGTTTGAGTGCAGGCTGATACCTAAAAAAGCAGTAAATCCAAATATAAAGCCTAACGCCGCAACTATTCCGGCAAAATATAACAGCCATTTTTTTTGTGTAAGGGAGGTAATGCCGAGCATAGCAATGGAGATAGTTAGCATGGCGTCCGTCATATCGAACTGGTCATCAAATAAATTGATGGCATCATATTCTTTTGCGTACCCTTCAGCCTGGCTTTTAATAACCATTTTTTCTTTTTCGTAGCGGGCTATCTGTACTTCGTATTTTTTTATGGCAGTATCGTTGGTGTTTAGGTGTTGCAGCTTCAACATTTCCAATGAATTTTCCGTTATAGCTTGTTTGGTGCTTTTTGCCTGAAAGAAGCTCCAGGCATCTATTGAGTGCGCCTGTGCCTGGCTCATGGCTTGTACAATATTGCCATCTTTTACGTTGCACAGTGCCATAAAAGTTGCGGTAATAGCCACCAGCAAAGCAACCCTTGAATTAATCTTGCTCTTGCCTGCCTGTTCAATAGGTTCCTGGATTGTATCGCTGATGTCGCTCATGGTTTTAAATAAAGTTAACTCCAAATATATTGTTAGCCTATTTACAAAGAGGCTACTTGGCTGTAAATACTATTTGCAGTAAAAGTTGCGCCATAGCAGTAGCCCCATGATGCATAATAAACGCTCCCTGAAAAAAAATGTACAAGAGTGCGACGCCTATGAAGCTCCACAGAGCTATGTATTAGCTGGGGCAACAAAAAAATTCAATTAAGAATTTAAAATTAATAATTTAGAATTTATTCGCTTCGTTAATGTCATTAGGCTTGCTTGAATTAGCAGTACAAAAAACAAAAAACCATCAACCAAAAACTACTTAATGTTTCCCATTGCCAGATTGGTGAAGCTTGCTTTGCCGGTTTCTGCATGGCCAGCATATCTTTTTTCAAATGTAGCTGCACCTTGTACGCCAATGCTAACCTCGTACCAGCCAAAATTTTTGCTTCAATCTAACACAATAGCGGTGCTGCTGCCTGCGGCTACTTTGCCTGAAATCCATACGATTATCAATAACCATTTTGGTTAATTATATCAAATATAAAAGTATCGGCAGTTTATTTCTTTTTTATGGGTAGCGTATTATTAAATCTTTATAAATTGAATTGGGCTGATTTTTGTTTGTTATTAGGCATTAAAAATCTAGATCCTCGGCTTCGCCATTTAGTCTGCGCCCATGCAAAATACTTACCATTTTTGCATGCCGTATCTTATCATAAATGCCTTTATTGGCACACCAAAAATCTATGCCCATACCTGTATTCATCTGGTACTGCTCCAGCC
>JAYVUJ010000216.1:0-3338 GCA_043788035.1 Ferruginibacter sp.
TATTGGTTAACCCATTGGCATTGCAAACGCCGGCCGCGCTTGCCACTGTTACATTGCTGGTGCCGGTAACAATAAAATCGCTGCCATTGGCGGCAATGGAATTACAGCGAATGCTGCTCCTGAAAACCAGCTGCAGCATATCCGGCGCACAGGCAATTGCAGTAAGGCTATCCATCGGCGTTTCTACCAGTGGGTACACGGTTACGCTTAACGTATCGCCGGCCGGGATAAAATTATTACAGTTATCTAAAAGGTTATTATTGGGGCGGGCAACAATTTTATAATTGCCCGGCGGTAAGGCACTGCCAAGGGTTATCTCAACAGAATCCGTATCAAAGCTACTTTGGCAGCCAATGCCGGTAGCGCCCGTAATAGGGATGTTGGCAGGTATAATTATGAAGTCGCTACCGTTGGCATCTATGCTGGCACACTTCATATGCTTGTTTAATTTTACTGCTATGGTAGTCCCATCGCAAGCTGCTTTTGCGGCTAGTAAATGTGGGGCCACAGGGTCGGTTATGCTAGCAGTGCCACCACTAAATGTAAGCGAGTAGCCTTTTTGCGTATTAGTAAAATGGCTTACCAGCAACAGGTATTGGTGCCCTAAAATAAGCGAAGGCATACTGCTGAACAAGGGTATGCCAGCACCACCACAATTAATTAATGAAACGCCTGAACTGCTTGCGCCGGTATTGCCTGTTTCGCCGCTCCAGTCGCAGGCAACAAATAAAGATGCATCTGTGTACACCGAAGCAGGGTCTTTGCCGGTAATGTCAAATAATTGCCAGTCGTAATCATCTGATGTTATTTTTGGCGTAATAGCAAAGCTTAAAGTACCCGCTGCAAAGCAAGTAAACTTGTACCAGTAAGGGTTTATATCAGTAACAGCATCTCTGTTGCAAGGACCGGGTATTATTTTGCCCCCGCAAAGCAGTACGCTCTCTTGCACAAAAGCAGCCGTGCCACAAACCGGAAAAGCCGTACCTGGATTTTGCCCCAGCCCAACACAAGTTTGCGCTGCTGCATCAATAGTAAATGAGCCGGTAAAAAAAATAAGCAGGAAAATATATCTACGCATAATTGTAGTACAAAGTTAAAATAAAGGATGCTTTAATGCGCACTTTCGCAGCCAGCAGTTTATAATATTATGTTATCTGCGAGCGCCAATTAGGGTTTGGGCGCCCGGGCGGGTTATGCGCTACAATCTTTTTTGCGGGCGGCCCGACAAAAAAAGGATTTTCGCTCCTATCCCTGGCGCTTCGGTTCCAAAAGAATTATTTCGTGAATGTATCCCGGCTTATACTTTTAATTTGGGGTAGGCCACTCCTAAAGAGTGGCTCACAGGAAAATAGAAACTATTCATCCGCATGCACAAAACATTAAAAACAAAACATAAAATCTACATACTAATATAGCATCAATGCCGTTACCTTAAGCCGTTTTAGACCCGAAGGGTTACGTCCCCATCTCGTTTGGAGAGGGGCTAGGGTGAGGTAAAAAAAGTACAAACCTTAACTTAACGGCATTAAATATAGAATACTGAAAATTGAATACTTACTACTTAATACTGGATACTTAACACGAACATTAAAAACCGAATACTACTATCTAAATACTTAATACTCAATATTAAATACTTCTAACTACAGTTCTATCCCAATCTTCTTCATTAAAATAGACGCGTTCAAACTTTCGCATACGCCGGTTTTTAATTTATAATCAAAGTACAATTCATCGTTGCTAACCTGCGCATCAAAATGATAGTTAAGTATGTTTGTTGGGTACGCTTCTTTTAGCTGCGCCAGCTCTACATCGTGCGTAGCAATAATTGCCGCAGCTTGCTTTTTTATCAGTTGCTTTAACAATGCAACGGAGCCCGTATGCCTGTCGAGGGAGTTAGTGCCACGCAATATTTCATCTAACAAAATAAAAACATGGGCACCTTCATTTACTTTATCAATTACTGTTTTTAATTTTTTAAGTTCCGCATAAAAAGTAGAGGTGCTTTCTTCTAAATTATCGGCAATGCGCATGCTGCTAATAATGTGTACCGGTGATAAAACAAAGCCCGTTGCACACACCGGCGAACCTGCCATAGCCAATACTACATTGGTACCTATGCTGCGAAGGTAGGTACTTTTGCCCGCCATGTTACTGCCGGTAATCACCATTATTTCTCCTTTGCTATTTATTAAAATATCGTTGTTTATCCGCTTGGCGGCATTAATAAGCGGGTGCCCAACCTGTGTGCCTTCTATAAAAAAATGGTTTTCCCTAAACAAAGGAAAGCACCATTGCGGATGATTAAATACAAGCGTTGCAAGGCTACTGATTGCTTCAAATTGTGCCAGCGTATCAAACCATTGCAAAGCATTTTTATGGTTGCGTTTCTTCCACTTTTCCAGTGCTTGTACTTGCTGTAAATCCCACTGCAATAAAATAGATAATGGTATAAATACTACAGGGTTAATGCGAAGGTCTAGCCGCCCTACAATGCCTTTTAACTCTTTTAATGCAACAGATGCCGTATTATTTTTTTGTACAAACTGTTTTTTCATCTGCACGAGCAGTTCGCTTTTACAATCCAGTTTTTCAATAAGCTCCACACTGCCGGCCAGCACTTCTACCTCGCTAACAATTTTTGATAAATGATGGTAGATAAGCGCCGTTTTTTTGCCAATAAAGTAAGCGATAACCGCAGACGCAAGCAAGGCCATATTGCGTACCTGGTAAGGGATGATGCCAATGATATTTAAAATAATAATACCAATAATTATAGCCGGCAAAATATAGCGTAGCCAGCCCCAATATTTTGCGGAAGAAAAATTATCGGGCTCATTTAGCCAATTTTGTAAACGCTGTTGCGTGGCAAGCTGAATTTTTTTCTGTTTGCCAAAAGCCTGTAACTGTTGCCGCCAATCGGTTGCAGCACTTAGCTCTTTTACAGCGGCTTGCCTCTGCAATAACGTAGTAGTGACTGCGGGCTGTAAAAGCCAATCAGCTAAAAGTACACTACCCATTTCGCTACCCGTGCGGTTAATATATTGGAACAAAGAGGCACGCCCAAAAATATCAAGGTCGTTGGCGTATAAATGTTGTTTAGGCGTATGCGATGCACCATCTTCAAAATGATAATAATTGTGCGACAGTGCTTTTACTTCATCATCATTGATAGTAATTAAATAACGGGTATTTTCTATGGTAGTTTTATTGCGCTGGTCGGCATAAATTAATCTTATAAAAACAATCATTAAGGATATTGTGGCAATAGCTACATACACCCATCCCAAAGGCAATAAAAAATAAATACAGGCTATAAGCAGCGCAATTACTCCAAA
>JAYVUJ010000217.1:0-4691 GCA_043788035.1 Ferruginibacter sp.
TGAAATACCCCGGTGATGTAATGAACCATTTAAACGATAAAGGGTTTAAAGTTTTTTCTGACTACAATTTTAAACCGGTAATGCTAAAAAAAGACGCCAATTTTCCAGATTATTTTGAGAACAAGCATTTATATTTTGTAAAGATAATGAACGGCGCTACCAGCAAAGCTTGGTAATACGTACCACCATAGAATTAAAAGCAAAGCCCGTATCAGCGGGCTTTTTGCATGGCATGTATTTTCTGAAGGCACAACAATATCCCCAGCTTATCTGTAGTTATATCAACCTTTTTATTTACAACAATGACGCACAAAAAACAACATCTGCCAACTAAAATTTGCATTGTTTGCAACCTCCCATTTACCTGGCGCAAAAAGTGGCAGAAAAATTGGGAAGAAGTAAAGTATTGCAGCGACCGTTGCCGTAATAGCAAAAAGGCAACGGTTGGTTAGTGTGATGGATACCGTTTTCAAAATATGGTTTTTTGTTGCCCCAACTTATACAGCAGCTATGTGCAACTGCGGTGGCATCGCACATTTGTACAAAAGACAGCAGCTATAATGAACATTAATGAACTATGCATGTTGGCAAGGAGTAGAATACAACCTCCCTGCCCTTCACGGGAGGGTTCTAAAGCATTCAAACTGAGGGGGTATTATGATTTGGCAGAGCGAAAGCTACAAAATTCGTAGATGATTCAAAGTCAGCAGAGCCAAGCTCCGTCTCCTTTAAAGAGGGTTGGGGTAAGGCCAGCAGGCACTAGCAAAAAAGCATAAAATAACGAATACCGAAATCTCCATAACCTGCACTACAACCAAAAACCAAAAACTATAAACTACTAAAACCAATGGCATTAATAGAATTCTCCGACAAAGGCCTATACTGCCGCCAGGGCAACTTTTATATTGACCCCTGGAAGCCTGTATACAAAGCCATTATTACCCACGCCCACAGCGACCACGCACGCCCCGGAAGCAAATATTATTTATGCCATCATCTTACCAAACCCTTATTGCAGCTGCGTTTAGGCGATAACGTGTACGAAAGCGTAGGCTGGAACGAACCGGTTTTTATGGATGGTGTAAAAGTATCGCTCCATCCCGCAGGGCATATTATTGGCTCCGCACAAATACGGGTAGAATATAACGGCGAAGTATGGGTGGCCAGCGGCGATTATAAAACAGAAGACGATGGAATAAGCGGTGCTTTTGAACCCGTAAGGTGCAATACATTTATAACAGAATCTACCTTTGGCTTACCCATTTACAAATGGAAAAAACAGGCGGATATTTTTGACGGTATTAAAAATTGGGTTGACCAAAATAAAGAGGATAAAAAGACAAGCGTGCTGATTGCATATAGTTTAGGCAAAGCGCAACGGGTACTAATGCCGTTATCAAAAATGGGGCTGCCAGTGTATGTGCACGGTGCCGTTTGGAACGTACACCAGGCATTGGTAAACAGCGGCTGGAATTTGCCGGAAGTAATAAGGGTAACACCGGAAACACCTAAAGAAAATTTAGTAGGCAACATAGTAATTGCACCACCCAGCGCAGACGGAACGCCCTGGATGAAAAAGTTTTACCCGTACAGCGTAGGCACCTGCAGCGGCTGGATGCAAGTAAGGGGCAATGCCCGCAGGCGCAATACAGATGCAGGTTTTGCCCTAAGCGACCATGCAGATTGGGAGGGGTTATTACAAGCCGTAAAAGCTACGGGCGCTGAAAAAGTGTTTGCCACGCACGGCTTTCAGGCTACCTTTAGCCGTTACTTAAATGAGCAAGGCATAGAAGCCGGCGAAGTAAAAACCGAGTACGGCGGCGAAGAAGAAGATAATAAAACAGAAGCCGTTGCAAAAGAAGGCCAAGAAAATACAGCCATTGTAAACGAAGAAAATGTATGAAGCAATTTGCAGAATTAGTAAACGTTTTGGGCACCAGCACAAAAACAAATGATAAGCTAAAAGCCTTGCAAAATTATTTTGCCGTAGCAGCGGATAAAGATAAGATATGGGTAATTGCCATCTTTAGTGGGCGCCGCCCCAAGCGTATTATCAACTCAACTATTTTAAAAGGCTGGTGCATAGAAATTGTTGGCATTACGCAATGGCTGTTTGATGAATGTTACCATACAGTTGGTGACCTTGGCGAAACAATTGCACTATTATTGCCAGAGCCTGAAAACCTCACGGGCTTTACTTTAGAACATACTTTATCTTATTATTTAGAGACTTTTATACGCATTGAAAAAGAAGCAGATGAAGTAAAAAAAGAATTCATTTTTGATAGCTGGCAACAGATGGGTCGCAACGAAAAATATGTTTTTATCAAGCTTATTACTGGCGGCTTCCGCATTGGCGTTTCGCAAAAAATGATGGTGAATGCGCTGGCTAAATCAGTGGATATTTCGCCTTCCATCATCGCCCATCGAATTAGCGGTAATTGGAACCCTGCAGAAATGCCGTTTGATAATTTATTAAGTGAAGATGCCGCCAAGACTGACTTTTCGAAGCCATATCCTTTTTACCTTGCTTACGCAGTTGAAGAAGATTTAAAAAGTTTAGCCGAAGAAAACCAATGGCAGGCAGAGTGGAAATGGGACGGTATACGAGGGCAGCTAATAAAACGCAACAACGATTTTTTTGTATGGAGCCGTGGTGAAGAATTGATGACAGAAAAATTTCCCGAATACAGCGAATTTAAAAATCAATTACCCGAAGGCACAGTGATAGATGGCGAAATCATAAGCCTTGCAGCCCCGGCGCAAGATGACGTTTTTAGGCCATTGCCATTTGCTGCATTGCAAACAAGGATAGGCAGAAAAAACATCACCAAAAAGCAATTGACAGAAGCACCGGTTGGTTTTATAGCTTATGATTTACTGGAGTATTTAGGTGAAGATATACGCTACCGGCCGCTGGTAGAAAGAAGGGCATTGCTGCAAGAAATTATCGGCAACATCCATCATCCTGCATTGCATATTTCGCCGGTAATACCATTTACCCATTGGGATGAATTGAGGGAAGTACGGGCAGCATCAAGGGATATGGGCAGCGAAGGAATTATGCTGAAGAGAAAAGATTCGCCCTACCAGGTGGGCCGTAAAAGAGGCGATTGGTGGAAATGGAAAATTGACCCGTTGACAATTGATGCTGTAATGATTTATGCGCAAAAAGGGCATGGTCGCAGGAGCAATTTATATACAGATTATACTTTCGCAGTAAAAGATGGCGACAAACTAATACCGTTTACAAAAGCTTATAGCGGGCTAACTGATAAAGAGTTTATTCAGGTTGATAATTTTGTAAAAAAAAATTCTATCGAAAAGTTTGGACCAGTCCGCACTGTAAAACCAGCGCTTGTTTTTGAAATTGCCTTCGAAGGGATTGCAGCCAGCAACCGCCATAAAAGCGGCGTGGCATTGCGTTTTCCGCGGATGAGCCGTTGGCGTACAGATAAGAAGTCCGATGAAATAAATACGCTCGACGACCTGAAAGAAATGTTAAAAAACTTCAACGACCAATATGCCGTTGAAGTTAAGGAGAACACCCCTTTAAACACATCCTCCATATAAAATGTTATTTGCTTAAATTGAATTATGAAAAAATTTGGTGCCTTATTTTTTATCGTTTTTATTTCTTTTGCTTTTGTAACCATCACAGATCACCTTAAAGAGGATCCTGAATTTATTGCGCCCAGCAAGCAACGTACCGGCGATGTAAAAAAAGGGTATAATTATTTGGTAACGGGTGATTACTTAAAGAGCGGTATCCCTTATTCTTTGTTTATGATGGGCTCGCCAAAAGATACCAATAATTATTTAGCCCGGACAGGCAACAATAAATATCTTCGTTACGATTTCACGGCCGTAAAGGCACCTAACGGAGAGGATATAGTAGCGCCCAATTGCCTGCAATGCCATGCACAGGTTTTTGAAGGAAAGCTAATTGTTGGCTTGGGGAATTCTTTATCAGACTATACCATCAACAGAGAAAATACAGCCTTGTTTGCAGAAAAATTTTTGAAAAACCTCACAGGTGTAAATGCAAAAAAATATGAGGCAGCAAAAAGTTTTATCAACTCCATTAAAATAATTGCGCCGCAATTGATTACGGGTACAAAGGGCGTAAACCTTGCAGATGGGCTGGCGTTTTTATTGGTTAGCCACAGAGATCCATCTACCCTAAAATGGAGCGACCAAAACCTGATGCAAATGCCCAATGAGATTATACCTACTGATGTGCCTGCATGGTGGTTATTGAAAAAGAAAAATGCTATGTTTTATAACGGCTTTGGGCGTGGCGATTTTGGGCGTTTTTTGATGGCTAGTAATTTACTAACGGTTACAGATACAACTGAAGCAAAAGAAGTGGATACCCATTTTAATGATGTGCTGGCATATATCAATTCTATACAGCCGCCCAAATTTCCTAAGGCAATTAATACTGCTATGGCAGTGCAGGGAAAAACTATTTTTACTGCAAACTGTTCCAACTGCCACGGTACTTATGGCGATAAAGAAACTTACCCTAACTTGCTGATACCAGAGTCGATTATACAGACAGACTCTTCGCTATTTACTTCTAACTATAGCAATCCGCAAATGGTAAATTGGTTTAATAATAGCTGGTTTAGCACCGGCGACCATCCTGCTAAACTGGTACCTTACCGTGGCTATATTGCGCCACCGCT
>JAYVUJ010000218.1:0-3768 GCA_043788035.1 Ferruginibacter sp.
AAACTGCTTTGCCTTAAACGGATAGTAATTATGGGCGCATCTTTTTAAAAAGCTAACTTAAGTTAATTGGCTTCGTCTTTTGTATAGCTGTTAATATCATAGCCTTCATAACAGTATCGCTATAAACTTTTAGTATCAATAAGCCCCTTTTATAAAATTAATATAAAATCAAAATTTTCATTACAAAATGCTTGTTCTTTTAGATTGTGCTCTTTTACGTATAAAAAAAAGAACCTAATAGGATTAGGTTTTTTATGCTCAAAGCAACGTTGCTGTTCGTTGTAGCTGGTTGCTACCTGCGTTTTTTATCAAGAAAAAAAAGTAAGCGGCAACCAGCTTGCGTTTGAGGGTGAACTACTTAATTCTATAACCTATCCTGGCGAAGCATTTATAATAGAAAGATAATTAAAAGGACAGCGGTTGGTTTTTACCCTATCAAACAACCTAAAAAATGTAGTAAAGTTGAGTAAGGATTTTACTTAGGGAGAGCAGTAAAATATTACATTCAAATCATGCAGAAACAGTAAGGATTACAACTAATTACAGCAAACAAATTGATAATTTGAATGATCAGCTAAAATCTACAATAGACCTAAATGAAAAGAAATTAGCACATTCCCAAACCAACTACAATGAACAATTGGCTACACTAGATGGCAAGCTAAAGTCATTTGAGGAACTTATTGCAAAAACAATCCAAGATAAAACAACGCTCTACACAACGGAGGTAACAAATCTTAAAAAACAAATCGAAACAATAAGCAATATGCACCTTAACCAGATTAACCAATTAAATAATTTGCAACAAGAAAAAATGAAGTCGTTGAATGAGCAAATTTATTTATTACAAAATCAGCAGGTGCAAAAAGATAAACTAATCCAACAATCAAATAACCTGGCAAGCCAGTATCAAAAACAGCTTATAGCTGCGAGTTCAACAACAAGCTTACATATAGTAGCCATTATAATTGCCCTTATTGCTGGTATTATATTGGGCGCTTTTATACTCAATTAGTAAACGCCAATATCTTTTGGTCATCCCCAAAAAAACAATTCAATTATTGTTTCTTTTCTTCAAATTATAACTTCTTGCCTCACCATAAAAAAGGCTTCATACAAACTATGCTTTTCCGCATGCCTCTAATGCATATTCATGTGCCGGCTATTAATAAATAAACCTTTTATTATACTAACTGTTTAACTGTGCTTTATCTAATTAAGGTTACGCTGCCGTTTAGCTTGATATGTTTGTGATAATAATCTGTTGCATTGATTATATACACAAAAGTACCCGTAGGCAAAAGTTGCCCTTTGGAAGTACCATCCCAATAATCGGTTATATTGCTGCTGCTGTATACCAAACCTCCATAACGGTTATAAACAGATAGCGAATAGCTAGTTAGCATGCCTTGTACACCCACTCTCCATTTGTCATTAATGCCGTCATTGTTTGGGGTAAAGGCTTTTGGCGTGCGTATAATGGTAGAGTCGAACACTTTTATATGTACGATAGCAAGTGCACTGCTGCAATCTCCATAAGTGTAACTGATATAATACGAACGGTCTTCCGCGACGGGCATAGTGTAAAACAGGCCTTGTATATTACCGGCTCCCAAGATAGTGCCTGCCGCATCATTCCACAACCTGTAAACGCCTACCGTAATTGCAGGTAGTAGTATTGTTGCACTGGTGTTTCTAGGTACCACTAAATCGGTGGTTACCGGCGGATTAACCACTTTACTTACATTGCCTACAATCAAGGGATTACTCGCAATTATGCAATTATTTTGATCTGTTAAGGTAATTGTATAAATGCCCTTTTGCAAGGGACCAAGGCTGGTAATATCACCACTCTTAGTATTATTAAAGGAATCTTTCCATAGCCAGGTTAATGGTCCACTGCCTCCTTTTACTTGCAGGCCTGTTATGCTTCCTGTTCCGGCATTACAGGTATCAGGCCTTAACTGTACGGCACTATAATTAATAACGGGCTTGCCTAGCTGGACCATTGCAGCCGTAAGCAATGGCTGCTGGCAGCCATTGGCGTCCGTTGCAAAAAGAGTATAATTTCCTTCATCAACTCGTAAAAGGTTTGCGTTTTTGCCAGCAATTTCATTGTCTTTATTTTTCCATACAAATTGATAGGATGCTGTAGCTGCCGGCAGGTTAAGCAAAATATTCCCATTGGCAAGATGGCAGCTTGCAGGCTGTATGGTAGTGCTGAATGTAGCTGGGTTAAAACTAGCCTGAGGTACATTTACCGGGCCTACAGAAGCCACACAGCCAAAATGGTTAGTAAGGCTGAGCAGGTAAGTTGCAGGCGGAACATTAGCAAGCACAAGGCTATTACTGATGTTTGTATTGGCTGTTACATTTTGCCATTGCAATTGCCCAGCACCAGTTTCAAATAAGCCACTAATACCTCCTGTGGCAGCAACACAGCCTGACGGCTTGATACTAATCCTGGAGGAATCCACATGGATACTGCCACTATCTGCAATAATAAAATAGGGCGTTATGATCGTATCGCAGCCACCGCCATCTTTAAACTTCAAAAGATACCTGCCAGCACTAACATTTAAAAGGTCTATCCCCTTTCCTACAACCTTGCCTGTACTATCCTGCCACGCAATAAATATATTGCCGTTAGCACCCTGGTAAGTAATGTTCTTAATTGAGCCATTGGCCTTACCACAGGTAGCATACCCAACCTGCATTAAATTTGTGTTTAACAATGGGCCTGATTGATTGATCAGTGCAACCGGGCCAAAACTTGTATGGCAGGCAGTATCAGTACCTGCGGAAAGATAAAATAAATATTTTCCCTGCGCCAGTTTTTGTAGGACTGTCCCCCAGTTCATAAACTTGCCCGCAGCATCTGTCCAGTAAGCAGAATCTGAATTGGCTACATATCCATTGTAAGTAATAGAACCATTAAAAATACCGCAGGAAGGCTGCACAATAGCAAATGCTGTTGGGTCTATCGGAGGGGGCATAGAATTACCAATAATAAATTGTTGCGATATTTTGCACCCCTTATCGCCAATGCCAACAAACAATTGATAGGTACCTCCCTTTACATTTATAAGGTTACTATCTACACCTACAGTTGTGCCATTTTCATCTACCCAATAAAATATAATGCCGCTTATTATATGCATGCCAGTAATAGAACCGTTTGGCTTGTCACAAGTAGCATTTTTTAGTATGGCGCCAGAGATATCTACCTGGGGCTTGGCAAAATCCGATGTACTTCTGTCATCTATATTGGTAGAAAGTGCTGTTACGTTACCGGTAAGCGGCGCAGTGTAAGACCAGGTTCCGGCACTGGAAGCATTGAACCTGCTTATGAAAACCTTGCCTTCGCAAAACCTGCAGGTATCTGTATAATATACTTCTATAATTGCGTTTGGCTTTGAGGTGCCTTCTACTAAATTATTAGTTATTTTATTGATAGTTACAAAGGGTATATTAGTGGCCCCTGCATTATACCAATGATTAATACCCTGATTTTCATGGCAATAAAAGGAGTTATGCAATATAGAAATGCTGGTAGAATTATTATTTTCAACGCCCAAAACTCCATTACCAAAAACATTCATTGTACTGGCATCGTTACCACCGATCATAGCCGACCCTGTACAATTGTTAAAGCCAAGTATGCCATTAGAAAATTTAGCGGTCTGAGTAGCATTGGTGCCAAAAAAATTATTGACTACTAAATATTTTCCGCTCATCGCATTAAACTCAGATTCACCGGCAATAGTA